>JBDOMX010000676.1:0-5899 GCA_039831615.1 Planctomycetaceae bacterium | reverse complement strand
GAGTTCCCGATCGAGTTCCCGAATCGGCAGCAACCCCGCATCACTGACGACATTTCCGCCGTCGAAACTCATCGTGACCTGCTGCCGCCCCACTTCAAAAAGTTCCAGCTGTTCCGTACACTGTGTCGCAGACATCGAACGCCTCCCGTGCTTATGAAGTGAAATGTTTTTCCACTCTTCCTACGCTCGAGGAGGCGTTTGCGTTGAAAAATGGTGCGCAATGCAGGCTAACGTCGCTGCTGCCTCGCTGTTGAAACGGGGTCTTGCCGGCCTGCGGCGGCAATTTGGGCCGGATCTCGAAAATCTGCGAAAGACTCCGCCAGGTTTCCGTGTCACTGACGCCTGTCACTATGAAAGCCACTGTTTGCGTCAAACTGGTCACCGAAGAACTGGTATTTCCGCTGATAAATCCACAGTATTTCTGCTGACAGTGGCAGGATCTTCCGGGAGCGGACAATGAATCAGGCAGCAAAAGACGATCGGATATCAAGCATCATTGCCGAATGTCGTCCGCAGGTGGGCACTGCCTTTACGGTATCGCGTGATGACGTATTCCGACAACTCCTGTGCGCAGATTCGCCGAGGTCGAACCGTCCGACTGCAGAATCTACATGTCGCTTGCGTGCTCAGGACAAAACGTCCCGGGCTCGCAATGATCTCGGCAATTCGGCCTCAGGAGTTGTCGTCATGACACACTTCGGAGTTCACCGGTTGGGGAGCGGCTACCGTAGACCGGGGAAATCGTCCTCACCCACAGCAAGAAGATCGCCCGTTCCACCGGGCAGGCTGAGGTTCAGGACGCCGTCTTCCAGAGCAAGGTGCTCGACTGCACCGGTTTCACGGGACAGTCGCGAGAGTGATCGGACTTGCGGCTCGAACTGGATTTCGATTGATGTTGTGTGTTCAGCGGCTGACGCTTTTGGCCCGGTCCAGAGATTGACAGCCATGAAATAGCGTCGTTTCGCGTCATCAGTGAAGAAGCCGATCAGCACGTCGCGATCCTCACCAGGGTCCAAAACTGTGATCTCATCGAGACCCCAATCTTCTCCGTGCTGCTCGTCCCAGCCGTGAATGCCTCCGGGAAGTGGGTTGTCAACAAGCTGACCGCCCTCCTCTTGATGACCGGGGACGTAGCAGACACGAGCGCTGTTCAGGAACCGAAGCGACTGTCCGATTCTTGTGACTTCCTGGTTCAATCGTCGCGCTGCATAATAAAGCTCATTCGGTGAGCCATTTGCATCCAGCAGGCCACGTTCAAACGCAGGATCGTAGGTGAAGTATGCCACTCCGGTGAAGCCATATGCGAGTGACGAAGACACCTGCATTCGTATTTCCGATTCACTGGGGAATCGTGCGCCGGGAGTGGGGGCTGACTGAACGAACAGCCAAAAGGGAATTCCGGCGCGGTGCGCCTCTTCACGAATGTTTGCGAGATTCTGGAAGTAGAAACTTGAGAGCCCGCTTTCTCCGCGGAACGGATACACGTCAAACATCAGCACGTCCGGGCGGACAATTGTGGCGAAGTCGTTCAGGTAGTCGCTGTACGCGTACGGTTTGTCCGGCACACGGCCATAGTACTTAGGGCCAGCGGCACCTTTTGGATAGGCACCTGAGTGTCGCTTCCTGAAGGGCGGCGATCATGCAATAGTGACGCAGTGCACGAGGTCGCTTGAAGCTTCAAGTATCGCCGTAATGGCTGAAGATATTCTGCGATCAATAGCATGAACATACGAAAAGTCACCCTGGTGAGCGTGCTCGCATCTGTGGGCGAACGCTGGCTCCACAGTCGTCATTTTTTAGTAACAGACATTATGGTCGAGACAAACGAACTCAAACCAAACACTTTCTTTGTTGAAGTGTCTGGATCTGGTCTTCCCGAAGTTGATGGGCTTTTCATTCCTTCCACGGCACCTCCCGCCAAATCTGAATCGGGAACCGTATCAAGTCTCGGCTACTGGAATGGAAAGATGGCGTGGGATCGTGCCGATGGCAAAGCTGCCAGAAGCCCTTCTCTCTCATACTCCAACAGCTACAAATCCTGGAGAATCTCCCGCCTCGATGGTCATCTGGCATACGATGCTACCTGCGAAGATGAGATGCCGCCCACGGACAGAGAATGGCATGTTTACAAACAGGGAGTCGCACCTGCTCCTCAGGTTGTGCTCCATCACTATGACCCGAGACAGCCCTGTCCCAGACCAAACGTCGTCTTCGTTCTCGGAGGACCCGGTGCCGGAAAAGGAACGATGTGTGAGCTTGCCGAGTCTCAACTCGGCTGGACTCACTTATCCACTGGAGACCTGCTCCGTACTGAGCGTCAGGCTGGAGGGCCGACCGCCACCACCATCGAAGAATTCGTTACGGCTGGAAAGCTGGTACCCAACGAAATCATTGTGACGCTGCTCAGGAACGCGATGGAGACGGTTACCAGAGTGACAGGAATGAACAACTTCCTTCTTGACGGGTTCCCCCGCTCCCTGTCAAACCTGGAGGCGTGGTACGAGATCTTCGGCCGAGAAGCTGAACTGCCAAAAATGTTGTACTTTGAATGTCCCTACGATGTTCTCGAACAGCGTATTCTGGGCCGTGCCAGGTACAGTGGCAGAAGTGACGATAATGTTGAGAGCTTGAAACTGAGATTCGATACCTTCAAGGCTGAGACTCTGCCCACCGTCGAGCTCTTCAAGAGTAAAAACAAGTGTGTTGAAGTCGACACCAGTCAAGACCGTCAGGCCGTCTACGCCCTCGTCGGCAGCAACCTCGCTGAGTACACCGACAACAACCTGGCTGCCAAACCGCTGACCGAGAGAGCTGAGATGCTTCTCGGTCTGCGACCTTACCCCGATCAGGAGAACAAGGAATGAGGTGGTGCGGGCCCAGGGGGGCGAGGGCACGCGGGGCGCGAACTGAGCAGAAGCGTCGCAAGTTGATTCAGAAACAGATGCACCGGAACGGCGATCCGGCTTCAAATTGAAATCCAGATCACCAGTTGTCTTCGGTCCTGCAACGGTTTGAAGTCAACGGTGGTTGAGCGTGTTCTGTTCCTGGTTCAGCACCTCTGTCCCACGAGAGCCCAACCGAACGATCCACGGCAGAGGCGGTGGCCGGAGTTTTCAAAATGGTAAGTCTACTGTCCCTACCTACAGCGTATTACGCTGACTCGTGGCTCCGGCGGCAGTGCCAGAGCCCATGATTCATTGCCCCCTTGAGCCAAAACCCGCCACGACTTTTCGAAAACTGCTCTAATGATGGCGGTCGTATTGTCACTATGTTTGCAGGAAACGGAGTCGTGATGGGCCTCGACTATTCATCGGGCTGCGTCAATTTCCGGGACGTCGGTGAAGCCCTGGAATTGATTGCTGACGTCCAGGTGTTCCCGACACGCAGACTCTTCCGTGGCGGCAAAATCGACTTTGTGACGGACCTGACCGCCATTCAGGACCCGGCGACGATTCTCAACCTTCGTCGTGGCACGGATCCGCAACACTTACCTGCCACTTACGCTCATTTCTCAGCGTCCAACGACCTCGAGAAGTACGAAACGTCCGATCGAGAAGTGCGTCGCTGGCTGAATGATGTCGTATCGTTTTTCGGTGCCCCTGACACAATGTTTCCTGTCCTCGTACATTGCACCTCCGGGAAAGACAGAACCGGCGTCGTAATAGCGGCGCTGCTGACAATCGCTGGCATTGAACGACCGTTGATCATCGAAGAATACTTATTGAGCGACGGAGACGTACGCTCGGAGTGGATTGAAGTAGCTCTCGATGGGATCGCCAATGTCGACAGGTATTTCAATCGTGTCGATCTTCAGGTGATAAGAAATCGATTCGGCGTTTGATTCGCACACTCGAAACACGCGACATGACATTCAAATGGACCAGAGTTGCGGTCCGCGTCCATTTTTCGAATTCACATCCCTGCCGCAACCCGGTGACCCGGGGCCTCATGTATCTCAATCGAATGCAACACTGGCTTCTACTGTTCATCGCGATTGAACCTCTCACAGCATTCGCCCAGGCTCCGTGTCCGTCACTGGGCGCCGATGTACTACAGTACAGCAGGCACCCCACGCCAGTCCTCACAGCGGGTACGGAAAGCTGGGAGGCGGGCGGCGTGTTGCATGTTGCCGTCTGCCAGGCCGACGGTGTATTTTACATGTACTACACCGCACTCGCGAAACCCGGCTATGCATATCGTTCAATCGGGCTTGCAACTTCCACGAACGGAATCAACTGGCAGAGAAAACCAACCGCAGTCCTTGCAAAGGGGCCCGCACATGAGTTCGACGATGTGCATGTCCATATGCCGTCCGTTCTCTACGATGCCGGATCAAAACAATTTCGAATGTGGTACGTTGGGTATCAAAATAATCGTGGGAACACGATCGGATACGCTGAATCTTCGGACGGAATATCATGGAACAAGAAAGGTCAGGTTCTGTCTTTTGGCGGTCCGAACACCTTCGACTGTGGTTCGCTTCGTGAACCATCCGTCCTCTACGACCCCAAAACTAAACTCTTCAAACTCTGGTACAACGGGACACTTCCGAATCAGCATTACGGCCCGACTGGCTACGCTGTTTCCGAGGACGGCATTAATTGGGGGCGTGTGAACACCATCAACGGAGACCAGGAAAGATTCATAGGCATCCATGTTGTCAGGCTGGACGATTGTTACCACGGTTGGTACGGAACTGGACCTGACATCGGCTATGCCCATTCTGTTGATGGTTTGCGATGGGCATGGCCGAAACCAGAAGTTGTTCTCACACGCGGCACGACGTTCGATTCACGCTACCTGCAGGCTCCGGTCGTTATCGTAGACAGAGCTGCGAATAAGATCCGCGTGTGGTACAACGGCGCACAGGGCACTGACGAGGTATTGACTGTTGGATATGCGGAAGCGACGCTAAAATGATGCATAGCAAAACGTTGAACTTGCCGTCCACCGAAGCACGCGAGTCAGGTAAAATGGCCATCACAATGGCCACCGCGCGTGCTCGGCGACGTTCAACGTTATCCGCTCCAATAAAAAGCGGGCCCGGGGGAGAAACAGACATCACGGGTGACTAACGTTCAATCGTCACGGCCATGACGATGGGAGAGGACTGGTCGTTGCCTTTGATGAGTTCGATGGTGCGGATGACCACGTTCCGCTCCGGGGTGACTGAGAGATACCGAATCTGCTGATCGCCAAGAGCGAAGGCAAATTCACTGTTCGGGACGTCGACGCGACGAATGTAGTCTGCAAAATGGACGCCGTTGAGCAATTCGTGGTCTTCCGTTTGGCTGTCGGCGTAGTGCAGGCGGACAATCATGGAGACCGTTTGCTGTCGGTCATAGGGGAAGCTCCACCCGCCGACGCCGCTGAGGAGGTGGATGGCCCGGGCGGCTGTGTTGCAGGGGAGCGCGACCGATTTGGGCATCTTCGGTGGCAGCGTGCCGCGCGGGCCGTGCAGCAGGACCATGTTGGGCGTTGTTTTGCCGCGAGGATCAGTCAGCAGGAAAGGAATCCTGCCGAACGTCCTGGGCTGCCAGTCAGGGAAGACCATCCGATCAGGACCGTCATCACGATCGCCGAACAATCCCTTCGTACTGATGGCTGTGGCAAATCGGTCCAGCGGCACCGGGACGTATTTGCCCTTGTGAGTGAGGAACTCCAGCAGGTTCGAAAGTTCCGATGCGGTCATTTGTTTTTCGAAGCCATCGGGCATCAGCGACTTCCGCGAAGCGACGAGTTCCTCGATGTCGTCACGTGCGAGGCCTGTTTCTTTGGCTTTCGCGTCAATGAGTGTGATGCTGGTGCGCGTTTCGGAGGCGAGCATCCCGGTCAGCACACGGCCGTCGACAGTCACGACCGTGTAAATGCGAAAGTTTCCCTCAACGCTGCGAGAAGG
>JBDOMX010000906.1:0-5906 GCA_039831615.1 Planctomycetaceae bacterium | reverse complement strand
TCTGAGCCCGCCTGGCAGTGGGTCAATGTCCCGGTTGAGTATACAGTGACGAAATACCGCTCCGAGCCGCGGCAGCGCATCGTCCGCGTTGCCCGGCAAGTACCGGTTCGCGAGAATTATACATATCACGTGACGAAGTATCGCGATCGCACGACATCACACACAGTGCATGTCCAGGTCCCCGTCACCGTCCACCGGGAGGTGCGGGTGCGCGTTTGTCGGACCATTCCGACCACTGCAGTCCGGCGTACCTGGGTGCCGGATCCGTGCGGTCACGTGGTCAACAGCCGGTCAAACACCTCGCCATGTGACTCCTGCGGTTCGGCCAATCACGATTCTATCCCAGTACCTCTGGATTAACCGGCGCCGGGGGCATGTTGCCGGTCAGAACGGCCAACAGATTCTGTACCGCCAGCTCGCGCATTGCTCGACGCGTCTCTTCGGTTGCTGTGCCGATGTGAGGGAAGCAGATCACATTGGGGAGGCGCACGATCGCGTCGTTCGGGTCGGGTGGTTCGTTTTCGAGAACGTCGAGCCCCGCGCCGGCAATTTGCCCCGACTCAAGAGCGTGTCTGAGAGCCACCTGATCAACAAGGGGGCCCCGAGCTGTATTGACCAGGAACGCTGTTGACTTCATCAATGCCAGCTGAGTCGCACCAATCAAGTGGTACGAGGCTTCACTCAGATTGGTATGCAGCGTGACAACATCGGACTCTGCCAGCAGGTCATTGAACGCACGATACTCGCTTGTCGGAGCATTCGGGTGCGGCGTATCAACGACGTCATACCACAGCGTGCGCATGCCCAGAGCCTGCATGCGACGCGACACCTCCTGCCCGATACGGCCGAATCCGATCACCCCAAGCGTCTTGCCATTAACGTCCGTCCCCAGTCCGGGTGCCGGTTCGCGCCGGGCCCAGCCGCCGCTCCGCACGTAGGATTCATGTTCAAAAAGCCTCAGGGTCAGCGAGAGGATGATCGACATTGTTAGATTTGCCACCGATGCGTTCAGGACGTTCGGCGTATGACACACCACGACTCCTCGTTTTGTTGCTTCGGGGATATCAAACGGGTCATAGCCGACGCTTGTCGTTGACAGCACTCGCAGCCGGGGTGCGGCGTCAAAGAATTCAGCATCGGCCCTGACGCTGGGCGTGAGTAGAATTCCATCGGCGTCCTGCACCGCGTCAAGCAACGCGGTGCGCGATAGATCCGTCTCCAACTCGTGAAAATCACAGATCTCTCTGATTCTCGCTGCAAGGTCATCTTCAACAGGCACGAGAGTAAACACTTGTGGCTTGCGACTCACAGAGGGGGTCCTTCTTTGTATTTATGTAAAGTCTGGTCCTGATTGAACCTGACTTCGTGGTCGTTTTGAAACAGCGGGGCCCGATTCTACGCGACTGCAGGATTTGAAAGTCATCCTTAATATGCGGCAGTCCTGGCGCCAGGCGGATTCAATTCTGAAAGTGACCGCACCGTCCTTCGAACCCGATGACCGAGGCTCAACACAGAGTACCTGCAGCTTCGCATTTGGTGATCCTCAGAGGCGCTGATACAGAGCAGAAATGTCCATGGTCAGCGCGACAGATATGTGAAGAACTGCACCCAGCCAGATTGACCGCGTCTTAAGACTCATGAACCCAAGCACGATGCCGGCAACAATTGCACCGATGGTTTCCGGCAGCGGCTTGCCAAAGTGGATCATGCAATACGGGATCATCATGACCAGAATCGAGTACGCACCTAAGTCTCGTCGGGTCCCGTGCAGCAGGAAGCCTCGGAAGAAGAACTCCAGGGAAACAAACTGCGCCGCATAGAAAATCTGCCAGATACAAAAACGGGACCAGTAGGCCGGGTCCATGACGTCCCCGGCCGCCGGCTCGTAAAACGGATAAGTGCGCTGGAATGCCTCCGATGTCGAAACACCGACGAGGATCGGGACCATCAGCAGGTAAAACATCAGATAGATCCACCAACCGTTGAGGAGTCCGCGCAGCCTGAGTCCATAATCCGAAAGCGGTTGGCGCAGGACTGTTCTGACCACAATTGCAGGAACCAGGACATAGATCAGGAATTGCCAAACCGACCACCACATGAGGCGTGAAAGTGTTTCATTCTCAGGCGCTGTAGCAAGAGCGATGGCATGTGTCAGCACGTTCGAAGATGGTCCGACACAATCGCTCATCCAGTCAGTGATGGTGTGAAATCCAGGTGCATAAGCGTTGTCGCGTGCAGTCAATGCGAAGGCGGCGACAACAAGCACAATGGCAGTCCTCCATTTGGCGAGTCTCCCGGAGTGCGAGCCAGGAACCCCCGGCTGCTCATCGGATGCCTGTTCAAGAGTTTTTACCAGGGATTCTGTCAGCCATGCGCGAATCTCCGGCCTTTTCCATGGATGGTGCTGCACGTATCCTGTTTTTCCCGTCCGTTCGCGATGAAGGAATGCTCATGGCGTTGCGATGACTATGATGAACAATGCCCATAAAGAAAAGTGTCCGTCCAGGTTCTCCGGAATCACAAGAGGGGACATGCTACTTTCTAATCAAACACATTCGCAGAAATCACTGCGACCCAGCCGAGCAGTTCGTTCAAAAGACGATGATAAAGCACCCCTTTTATGTTAAGCCGTGGGAGGTTTTGCCGGCAGGATCCATCGTGCGTAAATGCTGAAAATGGCGGGGACGAGGAACAGAATCCAGAACGTGGCGAGGATCAGCCCGCAGGCAATGCTGATGGCCATGGGGATGATGACCTGGGCCTGCGTGTTGCGTTCGGCCAGAATCGGCAACAGGGCGGCAACGGTGGTGATCGTCGTCAGCATGACCGGGCGGAAGCGGCGTCGACCGGATTCCAGCAGAGCCTCCGATATCGGCATGCCTTCGGCCAGACGGCGATTAATGAAATCGACAAGAACGATCGAATCGTTGGCAATGATCCCCGCCAGCGTGACGGCTCCGAACAAACTGAACAACGTCAATGATTGTCCCAGCAGCAGATGACCCCATACGGCACCGATCAGTCCAAAGGGCAGGACCGCAAGGATGATGATGGGCTGGCAATATGATTTGAACTCAAAGGTCAGCAGGGCAAACATCCCGAATATGGCCAGGACAAAGCCGATCATCAGGCTGGTGAACGATCGTCGCGTCTGTTCCTGTTGACCGTCCCAGCGTTCCTGGACTGACGGATGCTGCTGCAGCAGATCGGCCAGAAAACCCTGTCGCAGGTCGCTGATAATATTCAGAGCGTTGCCCTGTGTTTCATCGACGTTGGCGGTGATCGTCACGGCTCGTTGCTGGTCGATGCGGCGAATCGTCGAATAACCGCGGTGGGCGGTGACTTCAGCCAGGACGGGAAGCGGGATCGCGTCACCGTCTTGAGTCTGCACGTGAATTTCGTCCATTTGGTGCACCGATCGGCGTTCGTTTTCGGGGGCGCGAACCATCAGCTTCACTTCGTGCCGGCCGCGCTGCAGTCGCATGGCTTCTTCGCCGTAATACGCCGCGCGAACGGTGCGGCCAAGATCCTCCAGTTGAAGACCGAGTGCTTCGGCCTCGGGCTTCAGCTTCAATTGCAGCTCCCATTTGCCCGGGCCGCGGCTGTCCTCAATGTCGAACACGCCCTGATAAGTTGCCAGTTGCGTCTTGATGATATCCGCCACCGATTCCAGTTCGTTGATGTCCGACCCCAGCAGAGACAACTCGACCGGCCGGCCTCCGGGCGCCTGGTCCAAGCCCCAGAAGACGACGCGTTCGGCACCCGGAAATTCGCCGGCTTTGTCTCGCCACCGCGCGACGATCTCCTGGCTGGATGTTTGTCTAAACACTCGTTCCGGATCGAACTCAACGTACACATCGCCACGTAAGCGGTCCTGCGACTGTGCTCGACCAACCGATCGGGTTGAGGTTGTCACCAGCGTCCGGCCGCCCGGTTGGAGGTATTCGCGTTCGACGTCACGAAACGCGGCGTCCAGCCGTTCGGTCGCTTCGACGACAATCTCCGGCGGCGTGCCTTTGCGGTATTCGATGTAGGTATAAACGAATTCCCAGTCCAGCCGGGGGCTGAACACAAACGGCGTGAACCCACCACGGTACAGGCCAATCGTCAACAGCAATGCGGCCAGCGAGCCGCTGAGCACAGTCGCCGGATTTGCCAGCGACCAACGAAACGCGGGCACGTAAACTCGTTCGATGAATCCCGCAACAGCTGCCTGCACTCTCCGCTGGAACGGCGAAACGTCGGCTTCCCGTTCGGGCAGACGGCAATGAGCCAAATGGCAGGGCAGGACGAACAGGGCCTCAAACAGCGAAATCAACAGCATCGCGATCAGACCCAGCGGCATGACGGCGATCCATTTGCCCATGTCCCCGCTGACATACGCCAGCGGAATGAAGGCGATGACGGTGGTCAGTACTGAACTAATCACCGACGGCGCGACTTCAACCGTGCCGTCGATCGCGGCTTCCAGGCCGGACTTTCCGGTCAGTCGATGAGCGTAAACATTCTCGGCGATGACAACGGCATCATCGACCACAATTCCCAGCGCCATCACAAAGGCAAACATCGAATACACGTTCAGCGTCGCGTCGTGTGCCAGCATGATCGCGCAGGTGCCGAATACCGAAATCGGGATTCCCAGCGCAACCCAAAAGGCCAATCGCAGGTCCAGAAACAGCCCCAGTACTCCGAAGACCAGCAGGAGACCCATACAGCCGTTGCGTGACAACAGGTCCAGCCGATCGCGAGCCTGTTTGGACCAGTCGCCCCAGACTTTGAGCTGATACCCTGGGGGCATTTGTTTTGCGGCCGCATAGGCATAGACCTGATCGCGGATTGTCAGCATGTCTTCATCCGGCGTCATACGCACCAAAATCCACTGATGTGGACGCCCATCCAGCCGAAGAAAAATCTCGCGGTCGTCGAAGCCATCCCGCACCGTGCCCAGGTCTCCGACGGTCAGCGTCGTTCCATTCTGATCGTGCAACACCGGGATTCCGGCGATCTCAGTTCCGGTCACGTGTTTGTTGGCGGCACGAACCAGAATCTCTCCGGTCTTCGTTTTGATCGACCCCCCGGGCAATTCGACATTGCCGCGGCGGACAGCGTCAGCAACATCGTGATGTGTGAGTCCGTACTTATGCAGCGTTTCCTGCGAAATCTCGATGTCCATCTGGTATTGCCTGGCCTGGTCCATACTCGCATATGAGACTTCGGAAAGTTGCATCAGTTCTTCATAAACCTGATCGGTGACCGCACGCAGCCGCCATGCGGCGAGCGGATCGTTGTCCGGGTCGCTGCCGTCTGGCGGGATAATTGACACCGAGATGACCGGATTGAATTTGACAGCCAGCTGGACGACCGGTTTCTCCGTCTCTGCGGGAAATGTCGAAATTCGATCAATCGCGCCGCGAACTTCTTCCAGCACTTTTCCCGGATCATTGACGTTGGAATTCAATTCCGCCGTCACCGAGCCTCGACCTTCCTGCGCCGACGACGCGAGCCGGCGGATGCCGACGATTGAACGGACTGCTTCTTCGACTTTCAGGCAGATCGCCTGTTCGGTTTCCGACGGTGAGGCTCCTGGGTAGTCGACCGTCACGGAGATTTTGTCTGGCCGAAATTCAGGGAACCGTTCGCGGCGCAGCTTCAACATACTCGCGACACCGATGACCAGCACGGCGATCATCAGCGTGTTCATCGATGGGGCATTGCGAATTGCCCAGGCAATGACCGGCCTCATGGTGAATCACCTCGTTCGCGAACCGTGGTTTCATCAGGACTGCCATCTCTGACGAACTCGCGAACTCGACTGCCATCCAGCGGGGTTGCCAACGGTGTGATGACGACACGGTCACCCGTTTTCAAGTCCGTCGAATCTGCTCGCACCAGAACCGCGTCGGGCA
>JBDOMX010000179.1:0-5907 GCA_039831615.1 Planctomycetaceae bacterium | reverse complement strand
CAGGTGGCGCTCGTCAGGCCAGGTCGCGGGTGAAGTCGAACATTGGGGTCGACAGATAGCGTTCGCCTGAATCCGGCAGGATAACGACGATCGTCTTCCCTGCACTCTCCGGACGTTCGGCGACTTTCAGCGCGGCAGCCATTGCAGCTCCGCAGCTGATTCCACAAATGATGCCTTCTTCTCGCGCAATGCGAGGTGCCATTTCGATCGCCTCTTCTCCCGAAACCTGAACAACATCGTCGAGCAGAGAAACGTCCAGATTGTCCGGAATGAAACCCGCGCCGATGCCCTGAATGGGGTGTTTGCCCGGATCACCGCCCGAGATGACGGGGCTCGTTGTGGGCTCAACGGCAATGGATTTGATCGGCAGGCCTTTCTCCTGTTTGAGGTAACGTGTCACCCCGGTGATGGTGCCACCGGTTCCGACCCCGGCGACGAAAATGTCAACCTTGCCGTCCGTGTCTTCGAAGATCTCAGGACCAGTCGTCTTGAAATGAATCGCCGGGTTCGCCGGATTACTGAACTGCTGAGGCATAAAAAAGTTGTCCTGCCCCGCCAGCTCTGTGGCCTTGCTGATCGCGCCGTTCATGCCTTCCGCTCCCGGCGTCAACACAAGGTTAGCTCCAAAGGCCCGCAGCATCTGTCGGCGTTCCAGGGACATGGTGTCGGGCATCGTCAGGGTCAATCGATATCCTCGCGCGGCACAGACAAAGGCCAGCGCTATTCCCGTATTACCACTGGTTGGTTCAACCACTTCCATGCCTGGCTTGAGTTGACCATTTTCTTCTGCATCCCAGATCATGGCAGCGCCGATCCGGCATTTCACGCTGTATGCCGGGTTCCTGCCTTCGGTTTTCGCCAGCACGGTGGCCTTCGTGTGGGTCGCCAGGCGATTGATCTGTACCAGAGGGGTCCGACCGATCGACTGCGTGTTGTCCTTGAGAATTGGCATTCCGTTGTTCCTTTCGGCGAGGCTTGGTGTTTCCGCGGGGGATTGTCAGGTTCGGTCCTGTTGTGTACCAAATTTGAGTGTTTTCGCTAAGCCCTGGGGCCCGTTCGATGGAGGAGCCCTTTCAATTTTAATTTCCGGATGAATACCGATCTTCAGTTCCAAAGCGAATCCGATCCGACAGGATCCTGAGAATCATACAAACGCCGACGACGGAGACTCGAAAGCGTTACGCCTGCGCTCTATTACTGCAGTCTAAGAAATCGTCGTGACCCGTTCCGGCTAAGGAGCCTGCTGCGTTCGGCGGCTTGCACTCCCCCGTCGCGGCCACGAAGCAGCGTCGTATGCATGTCAACATGCAACGCCGGTATGCAGCAGCCGCTGAGTTCCCGGTCATTATCCCCAGTACACGATTCCCGGCAGCCACATGGCACGAACGTCACTTCTGCTGTTTCCAGCCGCCTGTCTGATGCTTGTCATGGCCATGACGCCGACTCACTCGTCGGCGCAGCTGGACCAGGATAACTCGATTATTGCTGAGACGAGTGTGCAGGCAGACGTCGACAAGTCTGTTGCCGTTCTCGCTGATTCCGCAAGTGAAATTGAGCAGCCTGAAACAACCGGGCAGCCGGCGGCCGAAGCATGGCAACGGAGAATTCCACCTCGGATCCTGCTGACAGGCTACTGTTTGCTGATTGTTGCCGCATCACTGTTTGGCGGCTGGTTACCGTCACTGGTCAGGCTCACCCATACGCGCTTGCAGACCATCGTGAGCTTTGTGGGAGGGCTGATGTTGGGGATCGCTGTCTTTCATCTGATCCCGCATGCACAGCATCAGCTGCGCGATATGGACACCACCATGCTGTGGCTGATTTGCGGGATATTGATCATGTTCTTTCTGATCCGCACCTTCCATTTTCACAACCATGGGATCGCTGAGGAGGCTCAGGGGCATGCCTGTGATCCGTGTGGTGTGGACCACGCACACAGTCACAGCCATGCTCACTCACATCCAGGCGTGCACCATTTGAGCTGGGTCGGCATTGTGGTCGGATTGAGTATCCATACGCTTTTTGACGGAATCGCACTGGGCAGCGTCTGCCTGAAGTCTGATTCCCTGGGCCTGCTCCCCGGCATTGGAGTTTTTCTAGCCGTCCTGCTGCATAAACCGCTGGATGCCGTGTCCATCACGACGCTGATGAGTGCCGGCGGATGGGACAAACGACACGTGCAGTCCGTCAATGCCGGCTTCGCGATGATGTGTCCTCTGGGGGCTGCCCTCGTGCTGCTGGGTGCCAATCGCTTTCCCGGTCTTCAGCAGGAGCTTGCAGGCGCGGCGATGGCATTTTCAGCGGGCGTTTTCCTGTGTATCGCGTTGAGTGACCTGTTGCCGGAAATGGAGTTCCACTCTCACCACCGGCTGCGACTTTCACTGGCCCTGGGTCTCGGAGTGGCCACCGCCTGGGCGATCCGGTTTCTTGAACCAGCTCACAACCACGTCTACAGCGTATTACGCTGATTCGTGGCCGCGGCGGGAGTGCCAGAGCCCGTCATCCAGTGGCCCCCACGAGCCAGAACCCGCCACGACATTTCGAAAACGGCTCTAAACGGCTCGCAGAACGACCGCCGCGCTCTGACCGCGCGAGGTGCGGTTCACCGAGATCGCCGTGCGGTTTCGCACGATTTGCGGTCCATCTCTAACGACATTGACCCGACACCGAGGGTCAGGGACTTCGTAGTTCAACGTTGCTGGCACTTCGCCGTAACGCAGCGCCAACAGTGTTCCCGCCAGTTCAACGGCTCCGGCGCCAGCGTCAAAGTGCCCAATAAAACTCTTCATCGCCGTCACAGGAATCTTAGAGACACAATCGCCCATCGCGCGATAGTAGGCCCGCGATTCCACGATGTCATCTGCCTGGGTGCTCATTCCCTGAGCGTTAATATGGCCGATTTCATGCGGACGAATTCCTGCACGTCTCAATCCGGCTTCGATAGCCCGCACCAGTCCCAGACCACTGGAAGCGTTGCCGGTCCCCCGACCATCATATCCTGCTCCCACACCAATCACTTCGGCGTAGATGTCAGCGCCCCGCTGGACAGCATGTTCGTAGCGTTCGAGTACAAATGTGGCTGCTCCTTCGCCAACCACGGCGCCATCCCGTTCGAAATCAAACGGACGGCAGGCACGAGCCGGATGATCGGACCGTTGAGACAATCCTTCGAAACTATGAAACTTGGCGATGTCAACCGGATGAATGTTGGAACTGCAGGCTCCCACAATCATCGCATCGGCCCGATCTGCCTCGATGATCCGCACCGCTTCGGCCAACGCCAGTAGCGCAGACGCGTCACGAGAAGTGATCGTATTGTTGGGGCCCTGAGCGTTGTGGTCGATGGAAACGTGGCAAGCTGGCATATTGGGCAATTGACGGAGGAGCCACAAAGGAGCAATCTGGCCGAGGCCGTCTTCGCCCCATCGCGTCATATTGATTCCGTTGCTTCCAACTCGGCAGGCTTCGACCGCAGCTGACAGCTCACCGGGATGAGTTGTCATGCGGCCCGCGCCGAAATTGACGCCCAGCCGCAGAGGATCGATCTGTCCTATTCCAAGTCCCGAGTCGGCAACTGCCTGCCTGGAGGAGGCCACGCCCAGTTGCATGTCGCGCGACATGACTTTGAGGAATTTACGATCCCGCAGGTGGTGCCCCGGGTCAAAGTCGCGGACCTCCGCGCCAAACGCCGACGGCAATCCGCCGTGAGGCATCGACAGAAAATCGATCCCACTCCGGTTTTCCTGAAGACTTTTCCAGAAGGCGTCTTTGCCAATACCGACTGGAGACACGACTCCCAACCCGGTGATGACAATGCGAGCCTCCGTGCGCGCAACCATCCGATCGCCTCAATCAAGCTGGCCGGTCGCTGCCACATCCTGGGCAGTTAACGGCAACCCATTCGATCTAAAATCACTAACATCCCTGTTTGATGACGGCTGACTCACACCCCATGTGAAACGTCAACCGATTCGACTTCTCATCATGAATCCCTGCACCACTTTTACAGATCGTACGAGTTTCTGCCGCTGCTTGTCGTTGCTGTCACCCAGAGACAACCACGCCAAATTCACTCACCTGATCGGGGATTTATGCGGACCATTCTGAGTCCGGTGAGATTACAGATTTTCACGCGGTTTAAGTCAAGATCGGAACTTCGAATCTGAGCCCGCAATGTGCCGCTGGTCACGAAAACATGCCGGATCGCGGTCAATCGTGCGTTTTCTGCAAATCATGCCCCCATCGCAGCTCGGACCACATTTCGGTCATCACTGTAGAGGATGCTGAAATTCACAGAAGCCAGCTCTCGAAATGTCGTGATACGTGGTCCCGCGTTTTCCTGCGTTCCCGATCGGCGACTCCACGGACGTCAATATGTAGACGGGCCAGGCCCAGCGGCGTTCCGGCAGTGAATCATAGGGTAGCCGGATTCGCCAGAATTCGGAATGCTTGGTCGTTCCCTGAAGTCGGGCGAATCCTCATCTTTGTTCCTGACAAACCACCAGTGGCGTTCCGGCAGTGGCCAGCACTCATGCCTTTGCCGGAGCAGCCTCGCTTCGCTCCTTGATCCGCCCTGCCTTGATTCAAGATACCCGTCGAAGACTCCACGGTGCCGTCTCTGCTCATTGGTGGAAGAGAGATCGATTGGTTGAAGGTGCCTGTTACGAAGCCTGGCTGTTGTTGCGATTCATGAGCCAGATCAGGACTGGACTGGCGACATACACCGAGCTGTAGGTACCGACCAGGATCCCCAACGTGAGGCAGAAGGCGAACCCATGAATTCCTTCGCCACCAATGGTATACAGGATCATGACAACGATGAATGTGGTGAGTGATGTCAGCAAAGTACGTGACAGTGTCTGATTGAGAGACGTGTTGACGATCTCGACCGTGAGGTCCGGGTTTTTGCCGCGGACTTCACGAATACGGTCGAACACGACAATCGTGTCGTTGAGCGAATAGCCGACGATGGTCAGGAAAGCGGCGACCATCGGCAGATTGATCCGGAAATCGTTGAGCATCAGAACCTTACCGATCGGGTTGCCACTGAACAAGGACGCTAGAGCCACCATCCCCAGCACAATCAGCACGTCATGTGTCAGCGCGACGACAGCGGCGAGGCCGAAGGTGATCCGCTGGAATCGGAACCAGATGTAGCCCACGATCGCAATCAAACTGATGATGACTGCCATGATCGCCGACTGTTTCATCTCGCTGGCGACGGCACTGGCGAAGGTATTGACTTCATCGAACAGCGGACTCGAATCCAGACGGGTTTGCATGGCGGTCAGAGCAGCACGCAGGTCTTCCGGTTCGACGACATCCAGTGTGAAGACCGTCACCTGGTCGTATTTCCTGACACCTTGAGCCATCGCTTTCATTCCACTGCCGCTGCGTCCGGTGATGCCAAACAACGACGATGCATCCGTATAGTTGCCGTCGGTTGCGGCATCGAGCGTGCTGAGGGCCGATTCAAGATTGTCACGGATCGTGCCCTCAGCGACCTCGCCGGAGAACGTAATGTCCGAGGAACTGCCCCCGTTGAAACGACGATTGCGATTCGCTTCCAATGACGTGTCATCAGCCGCAATTTTCATTGTCTGCAAGTCCGTAAACCTCATGCTGACTTTTCGAAGTTCCATGTTGTCGGCTGCTTCAAAAGCAGCATTTACCCGTTGACTGACTCGTTCTTCTGCCGAGAACTCGTTGTCTGCAGTCTCTTTGGAATCTGATTCCGAAGTTCTCAGACGAAAATGAACTCCGGCGGCTCCTGCTTCTTCGCCGGCGAGTGTGAGTCGTTCGACGGTGAAATTATCTTCGAACTGAGCTCCAAGGATTGCTTTCACCGCGTCCGTTTCGGCAACCTCGGTCAGCTGGAACGTGACCATGGTTCCACCGGTGAAATCA
>JBDOMX010000938.1:0-5926 GCA_039831615.1 Planctomycetaceae bacterium | reverse complement strand
CTGACCCTTGAAGCCACTGGCAAATTCGCCAGTACCTTCGCGAGTCCTATACGGTGGGTCCATTTTACACGCCGATCTGGCCCCCGAAGTGGGTCCGTTTTGCACGCCGATCTCCACATGGTGAAGTCAGGAGGCTGTCCGGGAACTCGATTGAGGCGAGAGGTTTTTTGAGGGTCTTGTTTTTGGAATCTGTGGCCATGATGGCTGTGGCCTGAGCACGTGCAGCACTGATGCGAAAAACAGGCAGTCTGCGAGCACTACAAATAATATTCTCTGCCTGCATCGACGCAAAACGCTCTCCAGGCATGGCTTTCAGCCCGTTGCCAGCGCACCGCTCCTGAATAACTTCAACAGGTTGTGAGTCAGGCAGACCAGTTTCCATTCCCCCTGCACATTCTCCAGGCCCCGCAGCAGGAATTGACGGAACCCCTGGCAGTGCTTCATCTGACCAAACACCGGTTCGATGATCTGTCCTTCGTTCGCCAACGCAGCAACAACCAATTCAATTGCAGCGCTGATTTAGGTCAACGCCGACAGCGACGTGCGATGACAAACCGGAAGGTTACCTGAGCTTGCAAGTGAATTTCTCTTTTTGCAGTAACGGCGCGGCAGGGTCCATGAGATACCACTAACTTGCAGTCAGATTCACTTTTGGGAGTTGGCAAGTAGTATGAAAAAACTTCCGAGAAGAACGAAAACGAATACGCCGACGAAAACGAATACGGGAATTTGGGCCGATTCCAATTCTACTCGCTGTTGTCGGGGTTCGTCGTCCTCCCTGTTCCGTTTGACCTCCACCGCGTCAGACGGAATCGGATAGCCCTCAGGAAATTGCGTGCTCTTGTTGTACTTCACGTTGTGGAGGTTGGCGTTGACGAGGTTGCAGCTGGACAGGTCCAGATTCTGTATGTCTGATCCCTCGAAATTGACGCCCTGAAGATGAGCGTCGGCGAAGCTACAACCCTTGAGATCGAGACCGTGCAGATCCAACTCGTGCAAATTACTCTTCGCAAAGTTGGATTCATGTATCTGGCAAAAAGAGAACTTCTGACGAAAGTACAACGACACCTGACGATTGATTCCCAGAATCATCTGATCGTTCGCGGTCTCTGTAACCTCAATCAGGGGGAGACAGAATTCTGCGCCACGAAGATCACACTCGCCAAAGTCTACGGATTTCACCAGCGTCGGGCGGGTCTTGACTGATGAGTCAACGGTGTGGATGGTGGTGTCCAAACTGGTGAACCTGACACCCACGTCTTTGTGCGTGCTTCCCTGTAAAATATGTGCCTGCAGAAACACGGTGTTCTGCAGGTTTGAGCACGAGAACATGGTTCTTTCAAGATCAGCACCGCTGAATCGGGCGCCATGAAAGTCACAGCTGCGGGCGGAGCAGTCGGTGAGATCGGCGTTGCTGAAATCGCAGCCAATGAAGGATGAGCCGTCCAGTTTTCGCCAGTCAGAGTCGCTCCGCGAAATGACACACCATCAAACGTCATGCCGCTGAGATCGCAACCAGCCGCCTCCTTCCAGTTTCGTTTGAAGTGCTCAGAAATCGTCAGAAACGAACTGGCGCCACCGACCTTCATCACCGTCAAATCTGGCGGTAGCTGACTGGTTGTGGATTCCGCATCGTCCCGGCCATGACGTTCACGGTCTTCCGATGATCGTCCAGCCCTCCCAAGCTGCGCATCATACTGGCGGCGTTTCTCCGGATCCGAAAGGATTTCCCATGCTTCCTGGACTCGTTTGAAGTATCTGACCTCCCCCGAATCAGGACTGTTGTCGGGATGGTACTTCTTGCTCAGGCTGCGGTACGCAGCGCGGATCACTTCTGCTGATGCATCAGGGGAGATCTCAAGGATGTTGTAGTATTCCGGACTCTGCATTTCTCAGCAGTTCTGATGCGGCCTGAAAACATTTACTGGCGGAGCTGGACCTCAGCTCAGGCTGGCGAGCCGCGTGCAACCTGCGCCCTGCCGGGTTAGTATTGTCCTATCACCATGGAAGCTCAAGCGACCCACGAAACGCGGCGAATTACGGTCTTGGAGCGAAAGTCTGGCTGACGGCTGACAAGCTGCTGAACACTCAGACGGATATTTGCCGGACTGGCGATGAATGCGGACGACGTTCGCCCGGAGATCCTTCATTTCCCGAAATGCTGATTCGACGGTGGCCCATTTGTGGACCCAGTCGTCGTCAAGAAGTTGTCTGTCGCCCTCGTGATCGTAGTTGAACCCCCACGGCACGAACGGCCTGTCGGATTCAGCCAGCGTGAAGCCCTTGCCATCGTCAAAAATCCGAACCCAATCCAGATCCACCGCAACAGATGGCATGACGGTCAACAGGAGAACGAATTGGACAACCAAATGACACAACATCAGGTTCATCGTTCGCAATCACGCAATCACGCAATCACGCAGCGAAGCCGAACGTTCGTCGCAGAACAACTGCCGCTCGTCGTTGACGGGGCACTCTCACTGCTGGTTGCCGGGTTCATCGCTTGCTCTCCTTCGCGGTGCATTCTGATTCATCGCCTTGGTAAAACACCGCCAGCCAAACTGTCGGCTCGTTCGGCGTCGTCCATTCAACACGATGTCTTCGTTGGGCAGAAATGTTGATGCAGTCTCCCGGCTTCATGTGGATAGGCTCAGCATCGTCCTCGAACATCAACTTGCTTTCTCCCTTCAGTACGACCACCCATTCGTGTTCCTCTTGATCGTACCAAACATCACCGGGACTGCTCTGTCCTGTGGAAACGATACGTTCGATACGGACGTGCAGGTTCTCGGCAAGAACCGTCACAAGTTCATCGGGCAGATTGGACGGTAGATCGTTGAGCAGGTTCGCCATTGTTCAGTCCTGAATCGCTCGGATGTACCGCTTTGCAGACCGCTTTTCAAAGGCCCTCGCACCTGTGGCAACAACCTTGCCCCACCATGCGCCGTAAATGCGGTCAAACCTGAACGGTTCGACGGCACCGACGATCCGGCCAACCGTTGAAGCCGGGCGTGAACAGGAATCTGCGATTATGCGTTTGACCGTCGCTTCCGTTCTCCAGGCTGTTTCTCGACATCATTCTCAATCAGGCTCGTCATTGTGGTTCATCTCGATTCGCCCAACGACTTCAATTTGCTTCTCAGGGTTATGATGCGATCTTGACGGGTTTCTTCAGCGGTCGGACGATCAGGAAGTACCAGGGTTTCCGGCTTCTTTGTTGCCGCTGTGGGTTCTTTGGCAGATTTCCGGGCCGCTATCCTGGCGGTCTCCCTGGCGACTTTCCTCGACGGGAGTCTGATTTTGGACTACGGGATTTTTGTCGAAGGAATCTTCTTCCTGGCAGTCGAGAATGTCCGTGACAAAATCTTCTTTGCCATACTGTGTCTCCCGGGGTCTGTTATCTCCTATGCCCGATAGAATCTGCTCTGCCCTGTTCGACGTAGCTCTGCACTGACCCCATCGTCCAGTTCGACGCACAGCCACGGAAGGCATCACTTCCGGGAAATTTCCTGTGCCTGGCGGCGGTACCTTTCGGCCTGATAAATGAATCTCTTCCGCTTGGGATTACTTTTCGCTGTCGTGGCGAGTCTTCGATACTTGGCGGCGAGGGTCAATTTAGTTTGCACAAGATTGTCGTTCTGTCCTGTCGTCATGGTTTCTCTCCTTAATAATGTTGGGTTGATACTGTCACGATTGAAATGGCCTCCCAAAACTGAGTGTTTCACGATGCCCGCACGCCTCACCCGAGTCGGCTGTGTACCGACTTTGCGAAGCTGGCGAAGACGATCAGGTGGGCCGATCGCCGGACGGTACGAGATTACGTGCCGAGTTTCGTGAACGATAATTGAGGAATCGAATCCCCGGTCCGAAGCCTTCGCCGTAACGTTGCGTACCTTTGCCGGGACGTCGGCCCGCCTGGTTACCATGCCCAGTGCCTTTTTCGTGCCGACCAGCACCACGAGATCAAAGTGCCAGTCCAGCAGTTTACGTTGCCTGTCTCTTTAAGCCAACGGGCAGTGCCGTTGTTTTGTGTCATTGGCTGGCGTTGCTGAGCCTTCTCCTGACCTCTCGCACGATTCCGTCGATTTGAAACGGTTTCAGCAGGGTTGGTTCCTTTTCCAATTTAAAACGCCATGCCATCAAGACATTGTTCATCCCCATTTGCTCCTGATTGCATTCATCAATCATCTTCTGGATCGTTACTTCCCATTCTTCAAGACGCATCGGCTCTTCCTCCTTGATTGTGACCGTTGAACTCGATTCATGAAGCCTGTGTTTCAATGCTGTGTATCGGTGCCGAGTGTCAGCCCGCCCGAATCGCCATGCCGAGATTGTTTTGTGCCGACCAGCACCACGAGCTTTCTGCCTCGGGATTACCGCAGTATACAGCAGATTGCGTTGCAACATCATGTAATGCTGAGTGTGCAAAGGGATCACGACGCAACCCGTCGTCGATTAGGTCGGGTTCACCATCGATCTCAAACTGGTAGAGATGAGAGTTCGTCCAGCCCATCGCGGTCTGGATGTGTTCGTTAAGTGTGTCGAGCATGCAGATCTTGACCCGGATCCGTCTCCGGATTGGAGGCTTGGATTCGAGCAGCGTGATCTTGAACTGGTACAGCCGCTCCGATGCTGAGATTGAGCCAATGCCTTCGGAGTCTTCAATGGCTTTGCTGATGGCGTCAACGACGTGCCGCAGCGAGTTACCCTCCATGCCGGTTTCGGCACGGGAAGGTGCGGCGGCGGCATTCTGCTGGATGGACTGGAGTTCCTCGGGTGTGAAAGAGATCGTGCGGGATGTTTTCTCATCGAGCTTCAAACGGTCGGCAAGTGTGGGCATAAGTCCGCAGACGATTTTGCGCTGGGTTTGAGTGAATCTGGTATTGAGAAGCGGTTCTGACATTCGTGTTCCAAACGTTGGACTGAAAGCACTCACTCAAGTCTCGCCGATGAAATTCCCGTCATCAAACATCACACATCTCTCGGGTAGTCGAGTCGCTGCGAGTCCGAAGCGAAAGGTGCCGTCAAAGCCCGGTTTCATCCGCTCCTCCCACCGTTTTGCCACGCCGAAGCCTGCGCAGTAAGCCTGTGGTGACGGACATGCTTCTCCTTCGGAAATGGAGCAATGAACGAACACGCAGAGCGGTTCATCAGCGTTGTATTCTGCCCAGCACCGGCCCCGCTCTTCGTACCGTATCCTGCCACTGGCTTCGAAGGGCTCTTTGACTCGACGTTCCTTGCCCGAGGTCAGCACCTTCACCGGATTGCGATTCTGGTGCTCAGGGCCTCGGTCGATTGGGTCCAGCTTCGGTTCCGATTCGTGGTCAGCGTCAATCGCGTCTTTGTCTTGGTGGAAGAGCGTGAATACGTCGGACGACTGACGAACGATTTCGACCACACCTACACCCCTGCCTGCGACCATACGCGTGCCCACGTCCACGAAATTCCTACGAGGCGTCTGGTCTTCTCCTGGCTCAGATTGTTTCGGCGCGTCGTATGGAGTGTCATCAGCCATTGCTTAATTTTCCTCGGCGCGATACCGAATCGGGTGTGCCTTTCCTGGCGAAATGGGCGTGCACCATGCCGCGTCCGTATTACGACTGTCGGGCCAGGAACAACTGCCGATACATGTTCAGGAATTAAGGATCTCACATTCAGGCAGCGCTGCTCTCAGCTCTCTCAGCTCTCTCAAACCCTTCACCCGCCTGCCG
The DNA here is from genome assembly GCA_039831615.1 of Planctomycetaceae bacterium. Classification (GTDB taxonomy): domain Bacteria; phylum Planctomycetota; class Planctomycetia; order Planctomycetales; family Planctomycetaceae; genus S139-18. The sequence continues at coordinate 215 of JBDOMX010000938.1, read as the reverse complement.
ATATGGAGCGAATGAAGACCGGTCAGGCGCCACACTTTCCCGCCGCTGCTTACGGGTGTTTCGGTCGTGATCACAGTGGTCAGCGTAGAACAACAAGTTCGCGACTCAGACATCTGAGGTCTCCGCAAGGGGTGAGTGAGATATTTTGTCAATTTCCGTCTGCAAGATATGGGATGATTTCGGGGCAGCGTTGTTTCAGCTGTGCGAGGTAACGG
>JBDOMX010001221.1:0-5947 GCA_039831615.1 Planctomycetaceae bacterium | reverse complement strand
GGCAGACGTTCGCAAAGTGTGGGCACTGGCTGCTGTGCTGAAGGAAGCTCCTGGCGTGGAGACGACAACGTCGCTGCTGCTGCAAAGTGCCCGCACAAAATTTGGAGCATGGAGCATTGAGCGAAACAATGCCGGCGACTATCTCGTAATTTTCGTCTGCAAAGTCGACGCGTCAGCGACACCCATGGCACTGAAGAGCACCATGGAATATGTTGCCAGACTCACCAACCTGGCGAAAACGGATCTCGCCCCGGCCACCACAAGGACTCCGGCAAACATTCTGAACTCCTGGTTGACCAATTAGATCGGTCAGCGGTTGGCACCATTTCCGGGAAGAGGTCGTGACGTGTTTCCTTCGGGAAACGTCACGACCTCTTTTTTTCGTCATTTGCGGCCTGACGCTCGGATCAATTGTAAGGGTTCTGGCGACCGCGTGAGCGACGCCTGTCAGCTCCCACTCGGAACCCCGGGGATCGACGACAATTCCCGCCGATTGTCATCGAAGACAGGCGAGGAGCGCTGGTTTTCGGCAGGGGGAGACGATGGTGGACACACAGTTGGCAGATTCGCCAATCGAACTGAATCATGAAGACATCAATCGAACGGTGAAGTTGATTCCGCCATTGCCGCGTTCAGGAATGCTGCTCAACAGACTTTTCACACTTCCAAATTACCAGCTGAGCGATGTCGTCCGTGCTGTTGAACTCGATCCGGCCCTGAGCGGCAAACTTCTGCAGCTCTCCAGTGGTGTGAACTACGGACCTCGCAAACCAGCATCGATCGACGAAGCAGTGATCCGCCTGGGTGGCGGGACGGTGAGGTCGATCGCCATGGCGGAATGTATGCGACCGGCAGCGAATCTGGATTTGTCGTTCTTTGGGATGACGCCGGCATCGTATTGGAAGCATAGCGTAACAGTTGTTTGCTTTGCTGAGGAACTTGCCGTTCAGCACGTGGCCGAATTCGGAAGTAATTTTTCGGTGGCGGCAATACTGCATGATTTTGGAAAAGCTGTCATCGCCACGCACCTGACATCAGAACTTGTCTGCCTGGCACATCAACAACATCCGGATTCGTCCGGATCGGGCCTGGAACACGCGATTCTGGGTGTTGATCACGGGACAGTCAGTGCTGCTGTCGCACAGGGCTGGGATCTGGATGACGATTTGGTCCAGTCGATCCGATGTCACCACGCTCCCGAGTTGTTTGACCACCCGCTTTGTCACGGACTGAATGTAGCCAACCAACTCGCCTGGCAGCTGGAAGGCAGAAACACAGACATTGAACGCGAATCGAGCAGCCGTTTGGCATCCATTGCGGCTCTCGCGCTCAGTCAGGAAAAACTGGACGTGATCGCTGAGCAGGGAAGCCTCCGTCTTCGGGAAACGCTGGAAGCCTACTCGTAAAACGAATGCCAGTCAGCTGTGTCTGCTGGTCATAGGTCGCACTTTCGTCGTCAGCAATACGCCTGCGTCCCGCATCGGCAAGCACGACTACGCATCAATGAAATGCTGCACTCCGGCATCAGCCGTCACTCGCTGGAATGGTCCTGCAGAGTGACGATCGTTTCGCATCCGGGCGGCGGTTGACTACAACTCAATCGACCCTTCACGATTCCCGCGACACGGTCTCAATCAGAGTGGCGCTGCCACCGTCGGTTGAGTTCCTGACTGCAAGCGATTCTGTAATGTCTCAATCCGCCGCGCCGTCCATCAGCGTTCGCTTTTTGCCGCCCCCTCTGGACGGCTCCGGCAGAGGTGTTTTCCTGTCCTCTGTCGCGTGCCTGTTCCTGTTTGCGGCGGCCGTGTCTGCGGCCGAGTCATCGGTCGTGATTGAACGCTGCAGTTTGTTTGACCCCGACTCCGGCAGGATGCTCCCGGAGCGCACGATTGTCATTCGAGGGACGAAGATCGTCCGCGTGTCTGACGCCGATGAGGTCGGTGACTTGCCTGCTGAGGCAACGATTATCGATGGGCGTGGAAAGTTCGCATTGCCAGGACTCATTGACGCTCATGTCCATGTTGTGCATGTGCTCGATTTCGCCCAGATGACTGGTGATGAGGTGCTGCCGCTGTACCTGGCCGCGGGCGTCACGTCGATTCGCAGCACTGGAGATGAGCTGGTGGCCGCCTCACTGGTGGCTCGGTTCGCTGCCGAACATCCTGAATGGAGTCCCCGAGTCTTCACCTGCAGCCCGTTGCTTGACGCAGACCCGCCAATTCACGGCGACGTTGGCCATGCCATTACCGAGCCGGCGAAAGTCCCCGCACTTTTCGATGACCTTGAACGGTGGAATATCACGACGGTGAAGATCTATGCGGGAACCGCCCGACCGGTGGGCCGCGCCATTATCGAGGAGAGCCATCGCCGCGGTCTGTTCGTGACAGCTCACCTTGGCAAATATGCAGCGCAGGACGCCGTTGCCGACGGCGTCGACGGTCTTGAGCACATTTGGTCGGTGTTCAATTACGTGATTCCCCCGGAGACCAGGAAAGAGCCCGGCTATCGCGGCAGATTAGATCTCGGCAACCCGCTTTGCGAATCGCTCGTCGCCGAGCTGGCTGAACGTAAAATCTTTGTTGATCCGACACTCGCCGTGTTTCGCAACATGATTCTGCTGCCCGACGTGGCAGAGATTCGCGATCATCCGGACAACGACCTTGTTCCGCGTCGTCTGCGGGACTTCTGGCCGGTCTACCTGAAGCGAACCGGCTGTCCGCAGGGTGGTCCGCTGGCAGACCGCCGCCGCGAGTTCGCCAAATTCCAGGAACTGACGGGCAAGCTCTATCGCGCTGGCGTCCCGCTGCTTGTCGGGACAGACTCGCCCGAGCCGCAGGTGCCGCCCGGGTTCTCGCTGCATCAGGAACTGGAGATGCTGGTCGAGTCGGGATTGCCGCCGGACGCCGCGCTGCGTGCCGCCACGCTGACCAATGCGACCGTGCTGGGCGAGAAGGAACGCCTCGGCTCAGTCGCGGTGGATAAGACGGCGGACATCGTACTTCTCTCGGCCAATCCGCTGGACGATATTCGCAACACTCGTCACATCGAACTGGTCATCCATCACGGTCATTTGTGTAACCCGGACGCTCTGCTGAAACGAGTGCCGAAGCAATGACTCGATGAATGATTCTGCTGGTGTCGGCTCCGATCGTCACTGCCTCTCAACACCACGCACGACACCGCGATTTTTCGGCACTCCACTGAGCACAGGCAGGTTTCTCGGTGCGGCGGCGATCACGGATCCTTCCGAGGGAATCTGTCGAAAGGGCCCGTGAAACACCAGAGCCCTGTGTTAGAATCACTGTTTTCGCGTTGACAGACCTGGGGCGCCGGTGCGACGGCTCGCTGTCTCAGTCTGTGTACTGGATCCGCGTGCCGGCGACGCCGTGACCGAGAGCCGGCGGATGACGAACTCCGAATATGCCTGATCGTCTGACCTACTCCCTGCTCGTCGGTTTTTTCACCGCATCCATGTCGGTTTCAGCGGATGAAGGCGTCGAGTTATTCGAAAAGAAAATTCGGCCGGTCCTTGTTGAGCACTGCTATGAGTGTCATTCGGGAACAGCAGAAAAGGCAAATCAACTCAAAGGCGGCTTGCTGCTCGACACGCGAGGCGGTGTTCGCAGGGGCGGCGAAAGCGGACCGGCAGTTGTGGCAGGCAAAGCCGAAGTGAGCCTGCTGATCAGGAGTTTGCAGTACGAATCGTTCGAAATGCCTCCGAAAGGCAAACTGTCAGATGCGGTGATCGCCGATTTTGCCCAATGGATCAACCTGGGAGCTCCCGATCCTCGCCTGGCTGAAGCTCCCGTTGCTGCCACACGTCATTCGATCAACATCGAAAAAGGCCGCGAGTTCTGGGCATTCCAGCGACCGAAGACGACATCCCCTCCCGGCGTCAACGATGCAGCGTGGCCAAAGAGCGATATCGATCGATTCGTCCTCGCGAAACTCGAACAGCGAGGTCTTTCACCAGTCCAGGAGGCCAACCGTCATGTCCTGCTGCGGCGTGCAACGTACGATCTTGTCGGGCGTCCGCCGACCCCGCAGGAGATCGATGACTTCATCAACGATCATTCGGAGGATGCGTTCAATACGGTGGTGGACCGTCTGCTCAATTCACCACAGTTTGGTGAGCGGTGGGGCCGGTATTGGCTCGACCTGGCCCAGTATGGAGATACTTTGAGCACCGACTTCTTCTTCGCGGTCTCCAATGCATGGCGCTATCGCGATTACGTCATCAGGTCATTGAACGCTGACAAACCCTATGACCAGTTCATTGTGGAACAAATTGCAGGCGATCTGTTGCCGAGTGACAATGATGAGGAACGGGGCGAACGGTTGATCGCGACGGGATTCCTTGCCCTCGGGCCCTGGCTCGTGGGACTCCCCCGGAATGAACAATTGTTGATGGATATCGTGGACCTGCAAATTGACAAAGTGAGTCGCTCGATGCTTGGCATGACCACCACGTGCGCCAGATGTCACGACCACAAATTCGATCCGATTGCCCAGACCGATTACTTCGCGCTGGCCGGCATCTTCAGAAGCACGAAGACACTCGACGGTCAACAGGGGCAAAACGGCCCGTACCTCGATTGGTTGCGCCGACCATTGCCTGAAACGCCGGCCGCAGTCCAGGAGAGAATGAAGGCATCCGAACAGCACGCGGCGAACGTGGCCAAACTCGAGGCTGAGCTGGAAGACAGCAAGACGACTGAACCGCGAAAGCTGGCCATCCGGGAAGAGCTGGACCTTTTGAAAGGCGAGCCGCCGACGCCTCCTGTGGCCACCGCCGTCGGTGACAGCGAAGAGCCGAAAGATTGTCGCATCAACATTCGTGGCCAGGCAGAAGATTTGGGTGAGGAGGTGCGGCGAGGCTTCATGACCGTCGTCCATGATGGATCGCCACCCGACATTCCTGCGGACCAAAGTGGACGATTGCAACTGGCCCGCTGGATCGCGAGTTCCGACAATCCTCTCACGGCACGAGTGATGGTTAACCGTATCTGGCATCATCTGTTCGGGGCCGGTCTGGTACGAACGGTGGACAACTTCGGGACGATGGGCGAGCGTTCCAGTCATCCGGAGTTACTCGACTGGCTGACTGTCCGCTTTACGGACCAGGGCTGGTCAGTCAAAAACATGATTCGCCAGATTGTGCTGTCGCAGGTTTATCAGCAGGGTAATCAGAACGACGGCGCTGCCCTCGCGGAGGATCCTCAGAATCGGTTGCTGTGGAGGATGAATCGACGCCGACTGGATGCAGATGCGATCCGTGACGCCATATTGGTCGTCAGTGGCAATGTGAACGAAACACGTGGCGGGCCCACACTACCGCCCGTCAAGATTGATCGGAGTGGAAATCGAAAGGAGGCGCGCGTGCTGGCCACCAGCAGTCCTGCGCCGGAAGTACTCCTTCGACGCACCATCTATCTGCCGATTCTGCGGAAGGAGATGCCACGTGAGATGGATATGTTGGCGACGTTTAATTTTGCCGATCCGGCTGTCGTTTCCGGCGATCGCGATGAGACGATCGTGCCCACGCAGGCGTTGTACCTGCTGAACTCACCGTTTGTGCGGGAACAATCCCGTGTAGCCGCTCAACGACTGTTGAATCAGACCGGTTTCGACGATGCGGCACGCGTTGCCTGGTTCTACCTCACGGTCCTGGGACGACAGGCAACTCAGGTCGAAATTGAAACATCGCTGGCCTTTATCGATCGAATGGCCGGGCAAATCGAGACGATTCCCGATCACGCAGGTTCAGCTCGCAATGAAGCGTGGTCCCGGATGTGTCAGTCGCTATTCGCCTGCAATGAATTTATTTTCAGAGACTGAATGTTCTCAGCTGAGGCGACATCATTGGATGCCGTCATGGAGACTTCAAAAATGGACGCCGCACAACACGCTTCTCGTCGTGAACTTCTGAAGTCCGCTACATGTGGTT
>JBDOMX010001152.1:0-5953 GCA_039831615.1 Planctomycetaceae bacterium | reverse complement strand
TTCTCACCCGGGTCGGCAACAAAGACATCGTGCGAGGAATGGCCGAGTGCCACGAGATTCTCAACCTGATCAACAAAGAAGATACGTACGCCAACCTGTACACCGATCTGGTCCGCCAGAGCAGTGAGGTGATCGATTCGTACTTCTGGCTTGGACGGGACGACACATTCAACCTTGCCGAAACACTCAGCGATGTCAAAGCCGCCGCCACGGCTGCCGTCGATGAATTCGACAAGGTGATGCGTGTCAGGAAAAACACGGCAGATGAAACACGAGCGGCTCAGACCCGCACGGAAGAAATTCTCTCTCAGCTTCGCCGCCGTCGCTTTGAGCATATCAATGACTTTGTGACTTCGCTCAGCGATCTGCGTGCGGTGAGAGGCAACATTATCTCGCTGCGTGATCTGCGATATGTTGATGGAGGCCTGATTGAGAACCTGGAATCGAGTGTCGCCGTGCAGACAGAACGACTCTCCCGCACCTGTGTGGAGTTTCTGTTGAGGCCGTCCTCACTGGAGCCCTATGAGCAAAAAGTCCGCCATGAACAGGCGGGGATCGAACATCTTGCCAAAGTCACGGATGCCAGGTCGCTCGAAGAGGACATCGCTCGGAGCGCCAGTGAACTCGAGATGCTGATTGAGATTGTCAGTAACCTGCAAATCGACGATGCGACACAGCGCACCACGATTATTGACAACATCTCGACGATTTTCTCCACCGTCAATCAGGCTCGTGCGCTGCTGAAGAAGAAGCTGCAGGAGCTGGCGTCGGTCGAAGGTGTGGCAGAGTTCAATTCGCAGATGAAGCTGCTGAACCAGGCCGTTGTCAACTACCTGGACATCTGTAACACACCGGAAAAGTGCGAAGAATTCCTCAGCAAGGTCATGATTCAGCTGGAAGAACTGGAGGGACGCTTTGCCGAATTCGATGAGTTCATTCTGCAGCTCACGGAAAAACGTGAAGAAGTCTACAACGCGTTCGAGAACACCAAATTACAAATGGTCGAAGCTCGCAATAAGCGGGCAAACTCACTGATGAGTGCGGCCGAGCGCGTGTTGAAGGGGATTCAGTCCCGGGTTCAGAGTTTTGAGACGGTGAACGATATTCATGGGTATTTTGCTGCGGACCTGATGATTGAGAAGGTCCGGAATATCGTCGACCAGCTGCGGGAACTGGACGATTCGGTCAAGGTCGACGACATCCAAAGCCGTCTGAAGACCGTCCGCGAAGACGCAGTCCGACAGTTGAAGGATCGGCAGGAACTCTACGTCGATGGCGAAAACACGATTCGTCTGGGAGCCCATTTGTTCTCTGTCAACACACAGGCGCTCGATCTGACGACGGTGCTACGAGACGGGGAGCTGTTCCTGCACCTGACCGGGACCAATTTCTTCGAAACCGTCGACTCCCGGCTCTTTACAGATGCCGGACTGTTGAGTGGCACAGACGGTGTGCGCGATCAGGAAGTGGTCTCTGAGAATCGTGATGTCTACCGCGGTGAGTATCTGGCCTGGCAGATCCTCAAAGCATCAATCGATCCCTCAGCAGGAGACAGCCAGCAGGTGCCCTCGGTCGCGAACCTTGCCGCAATGACCGGCGGAGATCTGCTGACCCTTGTCCAGCGTTTTATGGGTCCGCGTTATGGCGAAGCCTACACAAAGGGTGTTCACGACGTGGATGCGGCAACGCTCCTGAAGGCACTGCTTGACATGCATCAGACGATCGGGCTGCTGCGCTACGACACGCGGGCCCGATCTCTGGCCTCGTTGTTCTGGAACGTCTTCGCCGACCGCAAACAAAAATCGGCCGTGGCGCCGCGCATGTCCGGTGCAGGAGCGATCGAGCATGCCTTTCAGGACGCAGCGGGAAGAGACGGCTACGTCGAACAGCTGCATGAACTGCTGGAATCCTTTATCGCTGACGGCGGACCGGTGACTCGCGGTGGCGCCGGCTGGCGACCGGTCGAGGCTGGTGCTGGTACAGGCTGCCAGACGGTAAACAATGCCGGCGGGCGACTGCTGGCCGAGCTCTCACACGACGCCGCAGAATATCTCTTCTGCGAACTCTCTGGTGACGCCACATTCGCCGTCAGCAGGGTGGCCGCCGGAATGGCGCAGGAATTCCGCATCCATCTGAAGACGAACTCCTTTGAGGAGGCTTTTAATCAGTCTGTCGCTGCCGTCAGCAAGGACAAAGCGAGTTGCTTCGTCCTGCTGAAGAACTGGATTCAGGCTTTCCTGGCATCAACGGATCCGGATCACAATTCCATGGATTATGCCGACGAAGTGGCTCTGATCCTGATGCCCGGCGCGCCGGATGGCAGCCAGGTGACTGACGCGGCAGTCGACGCGGAGTTAAGCGGCATCGTGGGCAGCCATCCGATCATTGAAGGAGGAACCTACCGCCTCAACTATAACCGCTTTGTTCAACGTCTGACCACGTTCGAAGCCACCACGGTGCCGCGATTCAACGCGTGGACCGAACTGAAACACAATCTCGTAGAACGCGGCCGCGAAGAAATGCGACTTGACGAGTTTCGGCCCAGAGTGCTGACTTCTTTCGTGCGCAACAAACTCCTGAACGACGTCTACCTTCCGATGATTGGCGACAATCTGGCCAAACAAATGGGAGCGGCCGGAGAAGGCAAGCGAACCGACTTGATGGGCCTGCTGCTGCTGGTGTCGCCGCCGGGGTACGGCAAGACAACGCTGATGGAATACATCGCCAATCGCCTCGGCCTGATTTTCATGAAGATCAACGGCCCCGCGCTGGGACACGCGATTACCTCGCTGGATTCCTCGGAAGCGACTAACGCGGGCGCACGAGAGGAAATCACAAAACTGAACCTCGCCCTGGAAATGGGTGACAACGTGATGATCTACATCGACGACATCCAGCACACAAATCCTGAGTTCCTGCAGAAGTTCATCTCGTTGTGTGATGCACAACGGAAGATCGAAGGTGTGTATAAGGGCAAATCGCGTACGTATGACCTGCGAGGACGCAAAGTGGCCGTCGTCATGGCCGGAAACCCGTACACCGAAAGTGGAGAAACATTCCAGATTCCCGACATGCTGTCGAACCGTGCCGATATCTACAACCTCGGTGAGATCATCGGAGAATCCACAGCAGCATTTGAAATGAGCTATCTGGAGAATTCGCTCACGTCGAATCCTGTGCTGGCGAAGCTTTCCAGCCGCAGCCAGCAGGACGTGTATGCCATCATTCGCATGGCAAACGATGAACCGCGCGACGGCATTGAGCTGGAGGGCAACTATTCACTGGAAGAAATCAACGAACTCGTCGGTACGATGCAAAAGCTGATGCGCGTCCGCGACGTCATTCTAACCGTGAACAAAGAATACATCCGCTCAGCTGCGCAGAGCGACGACTACCGCACGGAACCCGCCTTTAAGCTGCAGGGGTCCTACCGCAACATGAATCGCATTGCGGAAAAAGTGGTGCCGATTATGAACGATGACGAGCTCACGGCACTGGTCGTTTCGAACTACGAAAACGATGCCCAGACACTGACAACCGGCACGGAAGCGAACCTGTTGAAATTTCGTGAGCTGACGGGTCTGCTGTCGGACACAGATGCGGAACGGTGGAACGACATCAAACGCACGTTCCGTCAAAACGTCAAGATGCGAGGCATCAGCAATGACGACAGGACCGGACAGGTGATCGCCACGCTGGCAAACCTCAGCGATGGACTCAACGAAATCCAGAAGGCACTCACGGGAGGCCTGACTGCCTTGACGGAACGACAGATCAACGAATTGGAGGCACCGACGCCGGAGCCGCCGGAACAATTGCTGCCGTCACTCGACGTGTTGCGGGAAGATCTTCAGGGATTGAGCACCGGACTGGCAGCGATCAACCAATCGATCGTCGCCGGCATGTCGGAACTGGCAGAATCCAGGACACCGTTGAGCGACACAACCCACACGCCGACGTCCGTGTCCAGAGCAACCGAACAGTCCAGCGGCACCGAACGCCCGACGGATGCCGTGGATTCCGGCCGGATCACGATCGTCAACAGAATTCCTCAAACGGTTGTGGCGGTGCTGAAGCAGCAATTCCGCCTGATGAACCAGTGGCTGGAGCCGATTCATCAGGCCAGTCAGTCTCAACAGGCGGACATGTCTGCGTTGCGCCAACAAATCGACAAATGCCTCGGACTCTACGAAAAGCTGATTGAGCGGATCGACGCCGGCAAGCACACGTAAGCACCTGTCGTGACCAAATGGCACTGTCAGCACTTCATTGCGGAACCGCAGTGCACGCGGTATCGAGGACCGCAGTTGTATGGCCGACGATCAAAGACTCTCGACCACCGAACACTCGGAACAGTGCCAACATCTCGTCGACATTGAGATGCGTTCATCACCGACCGTTCAGCTGCGCGTGCGGATGGGCTGCGTTTTCGACCCGACGATCCAGACCAACATTTCTGCAGTCTGTCGGGTCGTCCGCCTGTCGGCTGCAGGAATTCACGCTCGCGGTGGCGTCGGCGCTGCCCTACGATGGCACCGGAGGTCCGATTGACCTGAGCCGCTCTCACTGTTGCGTTCCGCATGCCGGGTCGTTGTCTGTCGGTAAAATTGACGGCAGTGGTTCGCAGGCAAAGAATTCGCGTTCACAAGACCGATCGCTTGCAAAGAATGTTCCACCCAAGGCTGTCTCAATACGTTCTGCCGGTACTGATGATCGCTGTCGGTGCGGGAGGATTTGCCTGGCTGACCGCGAAAGACGCGCCGCCGGAACGAATTGCAACTCAGCCCACTCCACCGGCAGTGGAAACAGCAACTCTGCAACCCGGTGTATCGAGCTTTCAGATTCGAGTCAGCGGAAACGTCGTGCCCCGGCGCGAAGTGACTTTGTCGGCGGAGGTGGCGGGCACCGTGATTCACAAAGGCGCATCGATTGAAAGCGGTAGGCACGTTCGCCGGGGCGCGTCACTTCTGAATATTGATCCTGCTCAATTCCAACTCCAGGTGAATGAACTCGGCAGCGAAATTCAGCAGGTTGCGGCCGATCTCAATCGACTGGAAGTCGAGCAACAGGGGACACACGCGCTGATCCAGCTGGCTGAACGCGAAGTAGAGATTGTTGAAGCAACATCAAACCGCCTCCAGGCACTGGTGCTGAAGAACGCCTCGTCGGCTGCGGAATCGGAATCGGTTGAACGAGCAGAACTGCAGTCTCAAAACAATTTACGTGTATTACTGAATCAGCGCGCACTGATTCCGATACGTCGTGAACGACTGCAGGCTCAATTGAAGCTGACGCGACTGGAGCAGGAGCGGGCCCAACTGAATCTGGACCGCACTCGAATCGCCGCACCGTTCACCGGGGTCATTTCGACCATGATGGTCGAGCAGGGTGACTACGTGCAAACCGGCGATGCCCTGTTGCAACTGTGGAAGACACGTCGGCCGTCGAGGTCGTTTGCAGCCTGCAGATGGATGACCTGTATTGGTTGTGGAATTCCAGCGGGAGAAATGACGGCACGAAGGATCACGTTCCGGAACCGTCGGCGGAGCGACCGCCGCGAACGTCAACGCAGGGACAGCCGGACAGCGACGGTGTTTCAGTAAATGTTGCCAGCGTTGAAAAGACGACCGGGGAAATCGCCGACCTGCGCGAGAGAAACGGCGTTCACATGTTTGAAGTCCCCCCTGCCACTGCCACTGTGACCGCCGAAGTGGCCGGCCGGCTGTTTCACTGGAAAGGACAGCTGTCACGATATGAAGGTGGTGGGATCAACCGCAAGACGCGGACAGTCTCCTGTCGGGTGACCGTGGCTGAGCCAGTTCGGGCCTCTGCCGTTGACGGGCCGCCCACGTTGATGCGCGGGATGTATGTCACCGTCATGTTAGACGTGGCGCCGCAACTTCCCCTGTTGCGCATTCCGACACATGCCGTTCAGCCGAATGGTCAGGTCTGG
>JBDOMX010000713.1:0-5961 GCA_039831615.1 Planctomycetaceae bacterium | reverse complement strand
AGCAACAGTTCATACTGACCGGAGTCGTAGCCGTTCGGCTTCGGAAACGGGATTCGATTTCGAGGATCGTTGCTGAGACACATCCGAAAGCAGTAGGCCTGTATCCGTTTGTCTGCTGCGCCGTACTCACCGGGTGGATCCGGGCTGATCCGCGGCAGCAGTCCGCTGGATGGATCATCGGGAATCACGTAGGGGCTGATGGGCCGATCGACTGCTCCGAAATGGTGTCCATGGTGCAGCACACCGGTCTGGATGCCATTCCATTCTTCACCATATCGGGCCTTCGATTCGCGACCGACGTGAAAGGCGACGCCCGCCGCCGCCATCAGGTCTCCTTCGTAAGTCGCATCGATGAACGAGCGGCCGTGAACCGTCCGCCCGCTCAGCATCCGAATCGACTCGATGCACCCGTCGCGGCTGACCACACCGGACTCCCGATCGAGCCATTCGTCTCGAAACACGGGGATGTCGTATTCCGCCACGAACTGATCAAACACCTGTTCGGCCACGTGTGGTTCAAAAATCCACATCGTCCGCTGCTGTCCGTCAACGGCCGGAGTCCCCTGGCCCTTATTCCCGTACTCCTCACGTCGTTGCCATTTCCAGGCATCCACTGACTGATAGTGGCGCCAGACGCGATGGTAAAATTCGCGAGCCAGACCACCAATCACCGCTTTGTTACCGGTATCGGTCCAGCCGAGTCCGCCGCTCGTGAGACCGCCCAGATGTTTGTCCGGACACACGATCACGGCGGTTCGCCCCATTCGGCGTGCCTGCACCGCGGCCATGACACCTGACGATGTGCCGCCGTAGATCACCACATCAAAGCGCTGCGGCTTCTCCGCGGCCTGCACTTCGGCGTACGCACACAGGAACAGCAGCCCGCCGATCAGCAGGCAGACTTCGAACCGAATTCGACGGGCAGTTCTTTGCATGAAATGTTTCTCTGAGTCGATAGCATCACGCCACGGATTGTGGCCGGATCAGCAGACCGTCACCAGATGATAGTGGCAAAGTTCAGGAGAGCTACAGCGTATTACGCTGATTCGTGGCCGCGAAGAAGGTGCCAGAGCCCATGATCCATGGCCGCCACGAGCCCGAAACCGGCCACGACTTTTCGAAAACTGATAGATCGCGGCAGGGAGGTGGATTTTACTCTGAAGTGGGCAATTCACGACGGCCACGAACCGTCGATTCAGGTTCCTTCACAGGGCCACCTCCCTTTCCTCGCGAAATCGTCGTGCCGTCGTCGGTCCGGGCACCGCCACGGAACAGCAGGCAACGGCGCGATGCCCCTGGAGGCTGCGTCGACGATCAAAGATGCTCGTTCACAAACGCGACGTGCAACGCGGTCCCGATGTGCAGGACGGATTCATCCATTTTGAACTGCGGATGGTGCAGTCCAAACGTGCAGCCCTCGGATTCGTTCCCACAACCCACTCCAACGAAACAGGTCGGAGCATGCGCCCCGTAATACGAGAAATCTTCTCCACCCAGCGTCGGACTGCAAACCGGGAAATTGCTTTGGCCCACGATCCGTCGGCCCATTTCACGAACACTGTTCCACAACACCGGATCGTTCGAAGTTTCCGGGTAATCCTCGCCGATCGTTTCAAACTCTGCCGTGCAGCGATCTGCAGCAGCCATTGATCGAGCGACCTCAGCTAAACGTTCTTTCAGATGGTCTTTGTTGGCCGATGACAATGAACGAATGGTTCCTTTGAGCGTGACTTCGGGAGGGATCACGTTAAATGCTGAACCGCCATTGACGGCAGTGATACTCACCACACCGGCTTCCATCGGATCCTGTTCACGCGAAATCAACGTTTGAATGGACGATATGATTTTGGCCGCCGTCACAATGGGATCGATCGAAAAGTGCGGCATCGCAGCATGGCCACCTTTCCCCGCCACTTTGATTTCAAACGCACTGGTCGACGCGAGAAACGTTCCGGGGCAGCCCGTCAGCTGCCCGGACGGGATCATAGGCCACACGTGGATGGCCAACGCCTTTTCCACTGTCGGATTCTCCATCACTCCGGCTTCGCACATTCTTTTTCCGCCGGCCCCCCCTTCTTCGGCCGGTTGAAAGCAAAGCTTCACCGTTCCCCTCATCTTCGGTTCCTCGTGCTTCAGAACTTTGGCGGCACCGAGGAGCATCGCTGTGTGGCAGTCGTGACCGCACGCATGCATCACGCCGGCGTTCCTGCTTTTGAATTCAACATCAGCCGTCTCCTCGATGGGCAACGCATCCATGTCGGCGCGCAACATAACGCAGCGTGAAGTGTCACTGCCAATGGTCGCCACGATTCCCGTTTCGGCGATCCCCGTTTCGAAGGGAATGTCAAGTTTTTTCAACTCATCACAGACCAGCTGCGAAGTCTCATGCAGGTCGTAGAGTAATTCCGGGCACTGGTGCAGGCGACGACGAATCGCGATCATCCATGGTTCGATTTCTTTCGTCGCTGCAAGGATTCCTTCGCTGGTGGCTGCGGGCATGTCGCGTATCCGTTTATAGTGGTCATTCGCCAGAATTCGGCTTCGCAACGGTCCATGCTGCCTGGTGCCGGCGAAAACCGCCGTCGGCAGGATACCAGGACCTGTTACATTCTGACAGCGATGAACCGGTTGTTGAGCCCCGGCATTCTGAGTGGAATGGGAAGGACTCTGCGTCGTTTCGGACGTTGGCAGGGCCGCGTCGCGCAGTTCACGCTGCACTCTCACTTTCTCCGTGCTGCATCGCCACTCCTGAAAACCAATCCGTCGGTTCAATCCATGGACAACCCACACGATGCATCGAAGCTGGTGATTCGCGCTGGTCGGGTCGTATGTCCCACGTCCGGAGTCGACTCGGCAGCGACCGTTGCAATCACCGACGGACGCATCACATCCGTTGACGCGTCACTGGATCCGTGGTCCGACTCCGTTGTTGAAGAGACCACGCATGTTCTGAATTGTCCTCAGGGCATCGTGGTGCCCGGGTTGACTGACCTCCATGCACACCCAGCCGGATCACAGTCGGTGTTTGGCGTTGAACCGGATCAGGTCATGCTTTCGCGCGGGGTGACGACCGTTCAGTCACAGGGCGACGCAGGAGCACTCGGAATTGATCAGTACGTTCAGGATACAATCAATTCGTCACTCACCCGGGTTATGCTTGCGATCAACCTTTCACGGATCGGTGAGTCAACACAATCCGGATGTCTGGAAAACCCGGCGGACGCAGATGTCGAACAATGTGTTTCGGCGATCGAGCGTCATCGTGATGTGGTGAGCGCGGTTTCTGTCAACGCCAGCCATCATGCGTGCGGCCGGAGTGATCCTCGCGAGATACTCAGTCGCGGGATCCAGGTTGCTGAGCGTTGCGGACTTCCGATCCTGTTTGGAATGCGAAGACCGGAAGACTGGCCCATCGACGAACAGCTGCAACTGCTGCGTCCGGGGGATGTGGTCACATACTGCTTCCGCCGCACTCCGCATTGCATCGTTGCACATGGTCGAGTCTTGGGCTGTGTGAACGCAGCTCGCAAACGAGGAATTCTGTTTGACGTGGGACATGGGATGGCCTCATTCAGCTTTGAAGTGGCCATCGCCGCCATCGCGGATGGATTCGAACCGGACACCATCTCGACGGATCTACAGAATCGGCACATGGGTGGTCTTCCACAGCACGACCTGCCGCTCGTGATGTCGAAGCTGCGGGCCGCGGGAATGCCTGAGCCGGCCGTGCTCGCCGCGGCAACCTGCCGTCCCGCAGAGGTTCTGCGGATGGAATCGCTGTCAGGAACACTGATGCCCGGAGCGTTTGCAGATCTTGTGATTCTCGATGTTGTCTCTGATCAAGTGTTTGTTGATGTTGAGGGCTACGAAGTGACGGGACCGTTATGGACACCTCAGCATACCATCCGAGCCGGCCAGTTGATTCGAGTTCAAGCCGGCGGATAGTCGTTCGTCAGGAACAAAGATGAGGATTCGCCCGTAGCTGGAGTCGCCAGACTTCAGGCAACGACCGAGAATTCCGATTTCTGGCGAATCCGGCTACCCTGGAATTCAATGCTGACAAACCACTGGAGCAGTTTTCGAAAGGTCGCAGCGTGTTCCGGCTCACGGCGAAACCAACATATCCTGCCATGCGTGGGAGAAAATCGAACGAGTGCAACAACGATGTCGCACTTCAGCAACGCCCGGCTATCCAATGAGTTCGGGCATTGGATCGTGGTCATCGACGAGGTATTGAGGTCGACCGGCGAGATCAATGAGCTGGGTGGTCGCGGTGTCGATCCCCAGTTGCCTGTACAGGGTCGCGAAGACTTCCTGAAAGTGGACGGGCCTCGACAGCGGTTCTTCGCCCCAGCGCGTGGTCGATCCGATGACCTGTCCGGTCTTCATTCCGCCACCTGCCAACAATCCAGCGCCGACCTTTGGCCAGTGGTCGCGGCCGGCGTTTGCGTTGATTTTGGGAGTCCGACCAAACTCGCCCCAGACAACCACCGCCGTCTCCTCCAACAGACCTCGCTCCGACAGGTCTTCAATCAGCGCGGAAAGACCAAGGTCAAAGAGTGGCAGCGCCCCTCGTGCTTCCTTGAAATTGTCTTTGTGCCAATCCCAGTTGTAGTCACCTCGCAGCATCCGACCGAACGGCCAGCGGCTGAACGAGAGTGTCACGCAACGGGCACCGGCTTCGATGACTCGTCGTGCCAGGAGAAACTGATCCAGGTGCGTCCTGCCTTCTCGCTCGCCGGGATAGTTGCGGTCCAGACCGTAGCGGGCTCTTGTTGCTGCGTCTTCGCGGCTCAGGTCCAGTGCCTCCGCCAGTCGCGGTGTGGTCAGCACTTCAAACGCCCGTTTGTTAAATTCATCGAGGCCGCCCGAAAACTCACTGCGATCGATTTTCCTTCGAACCTGATCGAACCCGGCAAGCAGAGCGCGGCGATTGGCAAGCCGGTCAAGGCTGGCGCCGTTGAGCAACAGGTTGCCACGCTCGACGGCCTGCGCTTTGAATCCTGCATGACCGGCACCAAGAAATCCTGGCTGACCAGGATCGGTCCGCATGATGAACCTCGAATCCGGATCAACCGGCGCCAAGTCAACGCATGCCGGTACACTATTGACTTTAGGACCAAACTGTTTCGACAGCACGGCCCCCAGCGATGGCCAGTCACCTGGTGGAAATCCTGGTTCGATGGGCGAAGACGGCATGGGTGGATGCGACCTCCAACCCGTGGTACACCAGTGCGTATTGTGGTCGTCTTTGAATCCCATCAACGAACGCAGAAAGGTGAACTTTTCAGCGTTCGCCGCCAGCCGCGGCAGCAGCTCACAAATGTCGATCCCTGGCACCGAGGTTGAGATCGGCTGAAACTCTCCCCGAATCTCGGTCGGTGCCTCAGGTTTCAAGTCGTACATGTCCAGATGCGAAGGGCCTCCTGGCAACAGCACCATGATGATGCTCTTCGCCTGAGCGCGCTCAGCACTTTGTGATTCTGCCCGCAGGATCTCCGGAAGAGCCATGCCACCCAGACCCAGCGATCCGATCTGCATCCAGCTGCGGCGAGAGATCCCGTCACAGTAACGCGACTTTGGACCTGCGATTTTCAACATGGTCGAGGGCCTTGCTGTGTGCGACGGTCTGTGAGAGCCACCACCCGGAAACCGATGTTCCGTTTTTCTGAGGTTGCGGTGACGATCTCAGTCCGCAGCGAACCTCAGCGAATTGATCATAGCCGACAGGCTTGCGAATCCAAAATGTTTTGCGAAGGTTCTGCCCATGGGCGTGCATCCGTTGTTTGGGAGGACACGGAGTCCATGCTCAGGCGGCTTTTAGGTGACCGGATGGAGCGAACACACAAACGCCTGCGGTCAAATTCCGGCAAACTGATTCCTGGACGCAGCAGCCAACTCTGTGATCTCTGTGTCCTCTGCGGCAAGAAATCATGAACGTTGCGATTTGCGTGGGATGCG
>JBDOMX010000707.1:0-6020 GCA_039831615.1 Planctomycetaceae bacterium | reverse complement strand
GTTTCGACCTGCGGGCCGACGTGGAGACAGCAACCTGGCCGGCCGATCATTTCCTGCGCAACAACATTTCCTACGGCAACAACACGAATCTGGCCAACGCCACGCAGTCGGACATCGACGACGAATTCAACACGTGGAATGCCGGCTTCAGTGCAGCCGCGGCCGAATTCGTGAGCCTCTCTTGGGCCGGCGTCGACGGGCCACGACAGGCAGACGGAACGCTTCCTGAAGTTGACTTCCTCAAGCTGGCGCCCGAGAGCAATCTGATTGACGCCGGCGAGGACCAGGGCTTGCCCTTTGCGGGCAGCGCACCTGACTTGGGCGCTTTCGAGTCCTCGGGCCCTGGCGACTTTGACGGCGACAGCGACGTGGATGGGCATGATTTTCTCAGCTGGCAGCGGGGTCAGTCGCCCAATCCATTGAGCCAAGCCGACCTGAATGTCTGGGAGTCTAACTTTGGCACACGCTTCGGTACCGGGCCTAAAGTTTTGATGGCCAATGCGGACACTGGTGTTGAGGAATCACAACCTGACGACATCGAAGGAAATAAGGACCGCATCCAAGTCCGCTCGCTCTCTCCGGAGCCTCCGGACACCGTTGGCCGCCAGAACGTTGGGTACATTCGCTTCAATCTTGCCGGCATTACGACCGTCAACGATGCCGAATTCACGATCGTCAACAAAAGTAGCGTCGGTTGGGCGACAGGCCAAGTTCAGGTTTATGGGCTCAACGACATCGCGGGCAACACTCCGCAAGACTGGGTCGAAGCGGCACTCACCTACAACCTTACCGGCGATGAATTACCCGGCGACGGCGACCAAACCACCCAGGACCTGGGCACCATTGGGACAACAGGAGCAGAAAACCTGTGGTTATTGGGAGATCTTCCCGGCGTGCCGTCAGGAGGCGGCTTCGAGGGTATCGATTTCAGTAGTCCGGAGCTCATCAATTTTCTGGCTAGCCGGGCGAATGGCTTGGCCACGCTGGTGCTTGTCGGCGCCAACGACACCAACCGAGAACTGCAATTCGCACCCAGGGAAGTCACCGGCTATGAGCCAACGCTTACCGTCAACGCTGCTCACGCGGTGTCGACAACTGTTCCCGAGCCGGCGACAGGGATCATGCTGATGCTGGGGATGGCGGCCACAATGTTCACTGGCGCTCGCAAGCTTGTGTCAAATGTCAACTCTGAATGAAACACTCTAGTCCACCCCTTTTGGAACGACCGAGCGGTCTTTGGTTCGTTAGCTAACTGCCGTCGGTCGTCCCCGCTGACGCGGCGGAGGACCCCCGCTAACCTGCGTCGATCCGACACTTTTGTGCAGTTTCGATCGTGCCGAATCTGCGTCGGACCAGTACACCTGTGCGTCGGTTAGCGGCTGAACGATAGAACTGAGAATCAATCGTCTCGCGCACTCAATGTGATGACAGCGTGGCCTGCCTTAACCGCGTGAGCTGCGTTCGAACGATGTGTTCCGCGATGGCAAGACGTTCGTTAGGGCCTTTTCTTGGTGTCGCTGTTTTTTCGGCGGCTGATATCCCTGTCGAACAGGCCAAGGCCGCGGTGCTTGCCAGAATCGATTCTTCCAGGAATTGAAGTCGGTTAAACATTGATTAGCTCCAGGCTAGGTGGGCAGGCGGTAAAATTCGAAACAGAAACAGCTCTAAAAAGAGTAATACAGTGTAGGTGGTGGTCCGGTAACCATGCACGGCCCACCACTCCAAATGCATATTTCGTGGCGAACGACGAATCTAAGCGGCTTGTCCACGTCGAGATGATGGATGAATTGACGTCCTTGAAAAACAAGGCCGAACACATTGGTCGAACACTGAATGACGCATTGTACAAAATCTTCTGTAGTTCATCCTGGCAAATCAGGCAATGGAATTACGAATCGGAATCCGCCATCGTCTCGGCCTGGGATCGCACTCGTGGTCAGTTGTCGCTCTTTCGCCAGAGGAGCGGTGGTTCGCCTGTCGCCTTCTTGAATGCACGGTAGAAGGTGGAGGCATCCTCAAAACCGCATTCAAAGGCAATCGCCAGAACCGGGCGATCCGTCGATCGCAACAAACGCTTTGCGTGGTCCACACGTAGCTCCTGAACATAGGGTTGCCATGCCTGACCAGTGATTTCACGAAACAGTTGTGTAAACCGTCGTCGACTAACACCCGCGCGTCGCGCCGCGTCGTCCAGAGTGTCTGACCGACAAAACGTGGTTGCCAGGTTGCTAACATAATCGCATATCTTGTTGGTCGCGTTGGTAGAAATCGGTACTCGCAGCGACTTGGTTGCGACCTCACGACTAACGATGTCTGCGAGAAGTAGGCAGACAGCGCCCGTTTTCCGAAGATCGCTGCCCAGTGACGGATGGTGTTGTTCCAATAGCAATTGCCGCATTGTGTCGAATGTCGATGTCTCGGTGGGCGGATTCGTGATCAGGGTAGGCCGATCATGGGCTAAGCCCTCAAGCGATGAGAACGGCGGCCTACTGTCGAGGCAAAGAATATAGAGGGTCAGCGGTTGCCCAGAGGTGTCGTTGAGACGATGTTCGCAGCCGGCAGGGATCACTGCCAACACCGAGCGGTGCAAGATACCCTCAGCGGTACGCGTCAGCAGTTGCCCGTGACCGTCGACAACCAGTAAAACTTTCCAATAGTCATGACGAGTCCAGACCATGCGGAAGTCATCCGAATGCTGACTAGCAAGGAGACAAAGACCTGCATTATCGAAACGCACAGGCAACGGTGTTTGGGTCGTGGGAGTCATCAACTGAACAGTATAAGTGATGCACTGCCCGATTTGCAACCCCGCTGCCTGATTCGCCAAGACAACCTATTGCAGTTTTACCAACAATATATCCTTTGGTTGACCCGATGTCGCCTGTCGTGTTGCCCGATATACGAATGCAATTCACGCCTGGAGTGGTTTGAGTCAATTCTACCCCGACCATGCAGGCAATCAATCGACTACTGGGAGACATGGACCGCGAAGCCTTAGCCTTTCTGATCACCAGGCAGTCCAACGCCGGCCAACGTGAACACAAACTTTGGAGGCAATTAACGATGACAGGAAAAGCGGAATCACTCGAACAGAAGCTGAAGTCCTGGAAGAACCCGGTCGAGATGCTGCGGAATTCGCAGACAGGACCCTACATTTTTCCGATCTCTCCCGAATTCAGTAACTGGCGCGATGAGCAGGAGGCCTGGCTCAGGACGGCTGTCCTTTTCGATCTCTCAAAGCACATGACGGACATCTATTTTGAGGGGCCCGATCTGATGCGTCTGCTGGAAAGCGTCGCGGTCAACAGTTTTAAGACATTCGGACCGAACAAGGCAAAACAGATCGTTTGCTGTAACGAGGAAGGCTTTGTGATCGGTGACGCGATTCTGTTTGGTCTTGCCGAAAACAGAGTCAACATCAGCGGTCGCCCATCCGTGCCCAACTGGGTCGCCTACCACGCCGAGACGGGTGAGTATGATGTCACTGTATCTCGCGACAATCGTTCCGTTCAGAATGAATCCGGGCGCAGAACTTATCGCTATCAGATACAGGGACCCTGCGCCGTCGCCATTCTGGAAGCCGCGACTGGTTCGGCACTGCCGCCTATCAAGTTCTTCAACATCGGCGAGGTTACCATCGCCGGCAAGACCGTAAACGCTCTCAATCACGGGATGGCCCGTTCGCAGGGACTGGAACTGTTTGGGCCGGCAGAAGATGGTGAGGTCGTACGAGCCGCACTTATCGAAGCCGGTGAGTCTCACGGTTTGAAGGAGGCCGGTGCGCGTGCCTATTCCACGGTTTCTCCAGAGTCGGGGTGGATCCCCTCACCGACGCCGGCGATTTACACGGATTCAATGAAAGCCTATCGGGAGTGGCTGCCTGAGGACGGCTTCGAAGCGAACGCCTCTCTGGGTGGAAGCTTTTATTCCGACAATATCGAAGACTACTACCAAACCCCGTGGGACCTGGGTTACGGCAGGCACGTCAAGTTCGATCACGATTTCATCGGTCGGAAATCACTCGAAAAGATAGCCGACGAGCCCCACCGGCAGAAAGTGTGGCTGGTATGGAACGACGAAGATGTGATTCGCATTCTCGCCAGCATGTTCGGCAGCGGGGACCGGTATAAATACCTGGAAGCGCCCGGTTCCCACTACGCCGCGTGCCCCTTTGACAAGGTTCTGGTTGACGGTGAACTGGTCGGGCTCTCCACCTACAGCTGCTATACGACCAACGTTCGCGCCTGGTTTTCGCTGGCGATGGTTGACGAGGCGCAGGCCGTCGACGGGGCGGAGGTCACGCTTGTGTGGGGCGAAGAGGGGGGCGGGTCGGACAAACCGATCGTGGAGCGTCACGTTCAGACGGAGATCCGAGCGACCATTCATACCTCGCGCCCCGTGAAAGAGTAGTCGACGTCCTTCTGCTTCCGAAGGCTCTGTTGTCGTAAAAGAGGTTGTCGCAAGAGAAATAGTGTGACCGCATGATCTACGAAATCGAGAAATGGATTAAGGAGAAGATCTTTGACTGCCAGACCTGCGGTCAGTGCGTTCTTTCCCACACGGCGTATATCTGCCCGATGAATTGCCCGAAGGGACTTCGCAACGGTCCCTGCGGCGGCACGCTGGATGGTAAGTGTGAGGTGATTCCCGACAAAGAATGTGTCTGGATGCGTATCGATCAGAAGAAGAACGTCGTGCCGGATACCGTTCACGTCCCTCCAGACAAATCGCTGTACAACACGGCCAGCTATGTGAACCTGATCAACGGCAAGGATCGCGGGACCCGATTGCCGCAACCGGTAATCGACACGCATCACATCGCGGCAAGCTCGAAGCTGTCACAAAAGATGTACAAGAAAGAGTTCGTTGTGACGCTGGAGATTGCGTCACCTCTTACCGAAAAAGACCTGGCCCGTGTCGATCGCATTATGGCATGCGTTGCCGACCAGGTAGACTCCGTCAATACGACGACGAATGCGGGCGGCGTCCCGTCGCTGCACTCGACGGAGACGGCCAAGGTCGTGATGGCCCACGGGGTCGAGCCGGTCATCCAGTTTTGTGGTCGCGATCAGCACGAGCCCGAACTGCTGGAGGAAATGGAGAAGTCGATGGCGATGGGCTATCGAAATTTTCTGCTTCTGACCGGTGACTGGCTGCCGGGTGTGGATTGTGTGGTGAACCAACAGTCCTGGTTCCCGATGGACAGCCTGCAGATGATACACGCTGTGAATCAACGGCTGGAGGACTACCAGCAGCGTCTGGGAATTGTGCCCTTCATCGGCTGTGCGTCAAACCCCTTTTCCACACCGATGGAGATCACCGTGCAAAGACTCCATAACAAGCGATATGCGGGCGCCCGATTTAGCCAGACGCAGGCGATCACGAACGCGGACATTTACGCTCGGTGGTACGCCGAATTGCGAAAGGATCGGCAGGAGGAGGCACGCCTTGTGATCCCGTCCATCCCTCTGGTCGGAAGTCGCCGTGCATTTGAGGTCCTCTGCCGTCTCCCCGGAGTCTTTGTCGATCCCTCGCTTCACGCCGTTATGGAAAACAAGGACTTTCGGCGTCGCTCGCTGGAGTGGGCACTTGGGATTGCTGATGGAGTCACCGAGCATGGTGCAGCCGGCGTGCACGTCATGAACTTCGGGATGCCGCCGGATCTCATCAACGAGTTCCTGACACAGATTCGGGATCGCGCCCGCGAAGCACGTCGGCGGTCGGAATACGCGTGGTCTTGAGAAATAGAAACGGGTACGGTTTGAGGCATCGGAAATTGTGTGAATCGAGAGTAGTCTTACATCTAGCAATTCGAAGGGTTTACCGACTACATCATGGGCACAGCGGTAATCCCTGACGGCATACCTTTAGAAAAGATTTTGGCAGTCAAGCAGTCCTGCCTGGATGCAGTGAAGTGAACGCATGGAACTATTAGGACTTCATTATCATGTCTGGCTAGCCCCCGATCAAGCGAATAAAGAGCGTAAGTTCTACTTGTTTTTGGAATCGAGCTTAATGCG
>JBDOMX010000847.1:0-6030 GCA_039831615.1 Planctomycetaceae bacterium | reverse complement strand
GCTTCTTTGTTTGATGAATTGCAGGTTGTTAATATTGTTGATGCAATGATTTTAGGTCGTTTATTTGAAGGTTTGTTTGAGCGCAATGTAATAATTATAGCAACGTCTAATCGGCCACCTAGTGATCTTTATAAAGATGGGTTGCAGCGCGAAAAATTTCTACCTTTTATAGATTTGATTACGGGACGTTTAGATATTTTTCAGCTGGGTGCTTCTAGGGATTACCGGTTGGAGCGAATGTTGGGTATGAGAGTTTATCATCAGCCCTTGGGACCAGAGACCAATGAAAATTTGGATAGATATTTTCTCGAACTCACAAAAGGTTACACAGCAGAGCCTGACCAAATCAGGGTAAAGGGAAGAGTTGTTGAAATTACAATGGCAGCTGGCGGAGTTGGGCGAACACAGGCTGGTCGAGAAACCTGAACACGAGCATCTTGCAGAGACGGTCGACTGAGGCGCTCGATGGGATCGTTGTGACGTTGTCAGCAAAAAAAGAAATCGAAGGACTTCGCCGCGATCTGGAGAGGCATAACCGTCTGTACTACGCTGAAGCCTCGCCGGAAATTGCGGATCGGGACTATGATCGGCTGATGCAGCGACTGCAGACGCTGGAAAAGAAGTTCCCGCAGTATGATTCCGACGACAGTCCATCGCACAAGGTGGGCGGAGTGCCGATTGACGGCTTTCAATCGGTCGAGCACCGTGTGCCCATGCTGTCCATCGAGAATCTGTTCGACGAGCAGGACGTGACAGCCTGGGACCACGGTTTGCGGGATATTCTGGAGGATGATGCGCCGGAATACAGCGTCGAATACAAGATTGATGGCGTGGCCCTGGGCCTCATCTACGAAGACGGTCGACTGGTGCGTGGCGTCACACGTGGGAACGGGATGACGGGTGACGATGTCACATCGAATGCACGCATCATCGCCGGCGTGCCGCTGCGACTGCACACCGATGATCCGCCGGCAGTCCTGGAAGTCCGAGGTGAAGTCGTGATTCACGGAGAAGACTTTTCCGCGTTTCAGGCGTCACAGATCGCTGAGGGCGAAGAGCCTTTTAGAAATCCCCGCAACACGGCAGCCGGGGCGTTGAAACTTCTGGATCCCACGGTGGCCCGGCAGCGCGGCCTGCGATTCGTAACTCACGGAGTCGGTTATTGCGAAGGCATTCAGTGGGCCAGCTACCTGGAGTTTCTGGATTCCATCCGGACAATGGCTTTGCCCGTCACTCCCAATGTGACCCTGGCCCGAGGGATTGAGCAAATGCTGGGGGCAGTCGCCGAATTGAGGGAAGGTGTCCCCAAACTGCCGTTTGAGGTCGATGGCATCGTCATCAAACTCAACCGCTTCTCCCAGCGAAACGAACTGGGCGCGACGTCAAAATATCCTCGCTGGGTCAAGGCTTACAAATGGGAACGCTACGAGGCAGAAACCTCCGTCAAAAACATTTCGATTCAGGTTGGTAAGACGGGGACGTTGACACCTGTTGCCGAATTAGAGCCTGTCGAAATTGACGGCACGATGGTGTCTCGGGCCAGTCTGCACAACCGCGATCAGCTGGATCGACTGGGTGTCATGATTGGGGACCAGGTGCTTGTGGAGAAGGCCGGCAAAATCATTCCCCATGTTTTGCGGGTCAATTCCGCGGCCCGCAATGGAGAGGAACAGCCGTTCGTATTTCCCGATCAGTGTCCGGAATGCGGAGCGGCGACTGAGCAGGAAGAAGGGGGAGTGTACATCCGTTGTCCAAATTCGCATTGCCCTGCGCAATTGCGCGAGACTCTGATCTTCTTTGCCTCACGCGCGGCCATGAATATTGATGGACTGGGGGAAAAGCTCGTCGGCCAGCTTCTGGATGGAAAGTTGATCGATGGCATCCCGTCACTGTATCGATTGAGTGCCCGGCAGAAAGAACTGCTGGAGATGGAGCGGATGGGACAAAAATCGGTGGACCGTCTGCTGGGCGGCATCGATGCTTCGACGTCTCGACCGTTGTGGCGGTTGCTGACGGGATTGAATATCCGCCATGTGGGTCAAAGCAACGCTCAGGTTCTTGAATCAGCCTTTGGAACGGTGAGGGCGATCGCTGAACAACCAGTAGAAACGCTGGCCGCAGTGGATGATATCGGTCCCGTCATTGCGGAATCGGTGCATGCATTCTTCGGCTCGGATTACGGCCGGAATTTGATCTCAGAACTTCTTGAACTCGGACTCAATCCGGGGACTCCTGTGACACGACCGCATAAGGAAGAATCGGGACAGATCCTGAGTGGCAGGACGGTGGTCGTCACCGGCACACTCAACCAGATGTCAAGGGACGAAGCAAAGCAGCTGGTCCGTGATCATGGTGGCAAAGCAGCCAGCAGCGTGTCCAAAAATACCGACTTTGTTGTTGCCGGCGAGAATGCAGGGAGCAAACTTACGAAAGCTCAGGATCTGGGAATCGAGGTTTTAACGGAACAGGAATTCCTGGACAGGCTGGGTGCGAAGAGATAGATCTGTCGCAAGCTGTTGATTTGGGATTTCCGGAATGGCGGCAGGCCGCAATTGTGACATGTTGCGGTTACACTACGCGGGTCTACGATTGCTAAATCAGTCCAGGTGTCAATGTGTCGATTGCAACGTTGCTTGTTGTGCATGGTCCGAATCAGGGCACGCGCTATTCCGTTGAGCTGAATGACAGCGGAACGACCATTGGTCGCAGTGTCGGGTGTGACATCCGACTGGATGACAGCGAAGTGTCTCGACGCCACGTCACGGTACGTTTTGACGGCAACACGTTTCATGTCAAGGATCTGAACAGCGCCAACGGAACAAGAGTCAACGGCAGATTCATTGAGTCATCGCCGCTCAATCACGGTGATGCCATCCGTGTCGGGCGGTCGTTGCTCAGTTTTCAGACCAGTGACGTTTCCACGGCGACGGCCGAGTCCGCGAAGCACGTACAGCTGATTGACGACACAGCGGCTCAGGAACAGTCGGCCATTGTGAAGACCGTGGCGGTGCCTCCCGCATCAGCCATGACGGTGAGTCAAACCGAAGTCCAGGATGCACGGCTGCTCTATCGCGTCGCGGAAGAGCTGGTTCGGCCAACTCATTCGCAGGAAACACTGCTGATTGAGATTCTGCAGCTCGTGCTGGCGGCCGTCGGCGCGGATCGGGGCTGTTTCCTGTTGAGAAATGCTGCCAATGAATTGAAACCTGCTGTGTCTCGACGGCGGCTCGACGATGCCCATGGGGCCAGGCCAATCACGGTCTCCCGGTCCATCGCCAATTATGTCCTTGACAATGGCCAGGCGGTCCGCACGTCGGACGCCGCCAGGGACACTCGATTCGGCGGGCCCAGTATTGCGTCGAGTGGCATCCGCGAAATGATCTGTGCACCCATGCGAGGCCACGAGGAACTGTTGGGAGTTCTGTACATCGATACGCTGTCCAGCGATGTGATCCCTGGATTCGTCACCGCCAGCCGACTGACCGACCACCATCTCAACGCCGTCCTGGCGGTCGCTCGTCAGTCTGCGCTGGCCGTCGAAGCGCGACAGTTTCAGAGTGCATTCCTGAAGGCAGAACGATTTGCCGCGATGGGACAGACCGTCGCGGTGTTGAGTCATCACATTAAGAACATCCTTCAGGGCATGAAGGGTGGTGGTTTTCTGATTGCCAAAGGTCTGGAACAGGATCAAAAGGAAATGGCACTGGAAGGCTGGTCGGTTGTGGAACGCAACCAGGCGAGGATCTACGAACTGGTGACGGACATGCTTTCATTCAGTCGCGACCGAATCCCGGAGCTGGAAGCGGCCTGTCTCAACACTGTCTGTTCCGAAGTGAGTGAACTCGCCAAACTGCGGGCCATGGAATCGAAGGTGGAATTTGTGTTTCAGCCGGATGAATCGGTCCCCACAGCGGCTTTCGACTCTGAGAACATTCACCGGGCCGTGCTCAACATTGTCAGCAATGCGATCGATGCAGTGCATCAAACGGAAGGAGGCGCGGTCATCCTGCAAACCGGATACGATCGTGAACAGGATACGATGCTGGTGGCAGTCAGCGACAACGGGCCCGGCATTCCCGAGGAACAGCGTGACACGGTGTTCAATGTGTTTGAGTCTTCCAAGGGATCTCGCGGCACCGGCATTGGACTTCCGGTCAGCCTGAAAATTGTGCGGGAACATGGTGGAAGAATTCGGATCGACAGCGAGCCGGGCAGCGGGACACGGTTCATGCTCAGCTGGCCACGCGGCAGCCCGGAGGGCCTGATACCGCCTTCAAGCTAGTGGTTTGTCATGAACAACGATGAGGATTCGTCCGTAGTCGCAAGACTTCAGGGAACGACCGAGCATTCCGAATTCTGGCGAATCCGGCTACCCTGAACTTAAGCATTGACAGACCACGACCACGTCTGCGTCTGCACACTTATCCACCGACAACTTTTCAGAACAATTATGCGCATCACCGTACTTGATGGACACACACTGAACCCGGGTGACCTCAGCTGGGACAATCTGGAACAGCTTGGTGAGGTGACCCTTCACGATCACTCTGCCCCTGACGAGGTTCTGGAGCGTGCGGCCGGTGCAGACGCAATTCTCGTCAATAAGGTCGTGCTGTCGGCCGAGACCATCGCAGCGTTGTCGGATCTCAAATACATCGGAGTGACGGCGACGGGGTTCAATATCGTGGATGTTGACGCGGCCGCCGGACGTGGGATTCCCGTCTGCAATGTCCCCACGTATGGAACACGGTCGGTCGCCCAAATGGTATTCGCTCACATTCTCGAATTTACACAAAACGTGGGACACCACGATATGACGGTTCGTGGCGAGCGACGCTGGGCGTCCAGTCCGGACTTCTGCTACTGGGACTTTCCACTCGTCGAATTAGCAGAACTGACGATGGGAATCGTGGGGTTGGGTCGGATCGGCACCGCCACGGCACAACTGGCAGTTGCCTTCGGGATGAACGTGATTGCCTGCGATTTATTGTCGACGACTGCACCGGACGGAATCAAAATCGTGGAGATGGATGAGGTGTTTGAGCACAGCGACGTGATCAGCCTGCATTGTCCGCTGACACCGGACAGCGAGAATCTGGTCAACGCACATCGCCTGTCCATCATGAAGCCAACAGCATTCCTGGTGAATACGTCTCGTGGGGCACTGATTGATTCGGAAGCGCTGGCGATTGCACTCAACAGCGGACAGATTGCCGGAGCCGGTCTGGACGTTCTGGAAGTGGAGCCACCTCCCAAAGACCACCCACTGTACACCGCAACAAACTGCCGAATCACTCCCCACATTGCGTGGGCCACTCAGGCGGCCCGACGGCGATTGTTGCAAACAGTGGTGGACAACGTGGCGGCATTCCAGCAGGGGAAGCTGCAAAACGTGGTCAACGGCGTGGAGGCTGTTCGGGTGCCATCGAGGCCCCAGGATCCGACGTCATCGCCTGCGACTCACGACGAAACTGGAGCTCAGTGAGGCTGCAGTCAGTCCATGAAGATCCGCTGGTAGTCCTGAAAGATGACGTCCAGCAGGTCACGAGCCGGCTCGGTTGCCCGATATCGAACGAATCCTTCGCCGACCTCTGAATCTGATTCCACCAGCTGGATGTTGTCTTCTGCGCTGTACATCCATGCCTCTTCCTGCAGATACCCAAGGATCTCATGCAGGGCGTCGTCTTCGGCCGGAATGAACACTTCACCATCAAGAAACATTTGGTAGGCGTATTCTTCGACCTTCGGCCAGGTCATTCCGCTGGACGAGCCTCGATAGTAGGGCTGCAGGACCGAGGCCGGGGCGGGCTTCACATTGGGATTGTGAAGCATGTCGATCGCATTCCATGGACAAATTGTCAGCTGATAAAACTCGCTGCTGTCGTTGGGAGATCGGTAGCACATTTGGCAGCCGATGCAGCGACTCGTATCGATCTGGTGATAACTTTCCGAGGGAACCGGACTCACGACTTCGTAGATGCAGTCGACCGGGCAGACTGCTGCACAGGAATTACAGGATGTGCAACTGTC
>JBDOMX010000289.1:0-6043 GCA_039831615.1 Planctomycetaceae bacterium | reverse complement strand
CAGTAACCGATAGTCGTACCGTGGATTGCGATCAGTCCCAGAGCGCTTCATCACGACGACCACTTCATTGCCACCAAATGAGGTTTCGCCTCCCATCACTCCGGCAAACACGTAGCCTTGGTCGGCTGCCTCCTGCATTTCGGCTTCCATCGTCGATGTTCGATTCGTCGCTAGCAGTAGATATTCATACGCATCCGCAATCTGTGCGAATGAAGAGCTGGACGACGCCTGCAAGAACATCGATATCGAGGCGACCAGCATCACAGTTGTTTTGGAATAAGTGGGCATAGTGTTCGGTCCTTAGAAGTGATCGTTGTGTCGGAACATTATCGCCAAAGGGTCAACCATTACTTTAGGGCCAATTTGTTAAGGCGTTGTATATGTTCTTGAGTCACCTATAGAATGCCCCTTAAGATTGGGGGTCGCCGTAGAGGTACCTATCGCACCCAGTCGCGGAGGATAGAAATCATGCGCGCCACGACCTTGACGGCGTTGTGTCTGTTGTTTCTCGTCTCAGCTGCGCAGGCGCAGATTCCCCCCGAGACGGTGGGCAGCGAGGCAATGCCTCCCCCGGAAGATAACTGGTTCATTTCAAAATCTCGGACAGCCGGCTATATCTACGACGCTGAGACTGGAGAGATGCACGGACTGCTCTCTTTAAGTAATCGGACACCGGCCGTCGAGATCTCACATGAGCGCGGTGAGTTTTATGCTGCAGAAGGGTACTACTCGCGTGGCGTGCACGGTGAACGTACCGATATCGTTGCTGTCTATGATTTTGAGAACCTGTCCCCAATTGCCGAGATCGAAATTCCACAGAAGATGGAAGGCCAGCCGGTGCGCCGGCATGCAGGGCTCACGGGAAATGGCCGCTATTTTTTAGTTTTCAATATGACACCGGCACAGTCTGTGACTGTAGTCGATGTCGAGAATCGTGCCTTTGTTGGGGAGATCTCGACACCGGGCTGTGCGGTCATCATGCCGGTCGACGACTTGGCATTCATGATGATGTGCGGCGACGGTATGTTGCAACTGATCCAGTTGGGTGAAGACGGCACCGAAACGAACCGTGTGCGCGGCACGGCGTTCTTCGACGTGCAGGTTGATCCCGTGTTCGACCGACCTGAGCCGACAGCGGACGGCTGGTGGCTCCTATCCCACGAGGGAAAGGCATTCGATGTGTCGGTTGACGGGTCCGATATCGTGGTGAGTGAGGCGTGGAACTTGCTGGTTGGGGACGATCAGTGGCGTCCAGGAGGTCGCCAGTTGTACAGCGTTCATGCACCCAGCGGTTACGCCTACGTTTTGATGCACGAAGGCGGTGAGTATACGCACTATCAGCCGGGTACTGAGATCTGGGTGTATGACATCAACGAGCAGCGGCGTGTTGAACGCATCGAACTCCGGGCACCGGCAAGTAATTTGTTCGTGACGCAGAGCGACGAACCGAAACTCATCGTGGCGGATGTGGAGGGCGAACTGCAGGTGTACGATGCCGTCAAACTTACGATTGACAGAACGATCGATGATCCGGGTCCACTTGGGTTCATCCAAGGGTTCTAAGTAATGGTGGATCCGTTTCTCCTGCGGTTTGTGTCGCTCGGTTTCACGGTACTGTTTCTCCTTGCGTCGGTGCACAAGCTGACGGAGTTTGAGGAGTTTCAGGCGGCGCTGAGCGACTACAGGCTCATTCCACAGGGACTCGTTCGCCTGACAGCGCATCTAATTCCGATGATGGAGGTGTCGCTCGCTCTTGGTTGGTTGTCTGCAGTGCAGATTCAGATCGTGGCTTATGCCAGTGCGGGTCTACTTGCTGCCTACGGGCTGGCAATGGGGATCAATCTTCTCCGCGGGCGTGTGCATATTGGGTGTGGGTGTGGGTTTGGTGGGTCATTGCAGCATGATCAGCAGCTATCGATTGGCTTGGTGCTACGGAATGTGGGACTCGCGAGTATTGCACTGGTCGTGACGCTACCAGGGTCGCAACGAGAGCTTGGTGCCGGGGAGTTCGTGATGCTTCTGGCTGCAGTGGTGGTGAGCGCTTTGTTGTACGCGAGCGTGAGTCAGCTATTTCAGAATCGTGCCGCCATTAACAGCTGGCGGAAGGCGCTAGAGGCCGTCCATGACTGATCCCTTGCTGATCTCAAACCTCGTGCTCTGGCTTCTGGTCATCGCATTGGCCGTGGTGGTGCTCGCGTTGGCCCGACAGGTGGGCATCTTGCACGAACGGGTGGCCCCGGCTGGAGCGCTGCAGCCCACCGAGGGTCCGAAAGTGGGTGAAGCCACTGAGGCGATGGCGCTTCAGGACCTCAGTGGCAATCCGGTGACGGTCGGTGGCCCTGATGCGAACGGACTTGTGACACTGGTCTTATTTGTCTCGCCGACGTGTCCAGTATGTCGCTCGCTGGTGCCGACGGCGAAGTCGTTGGCGAACAGTGAAAGCAACCGGATGCGCTTGGTCTTTGCCAGTGACGGCGACAAGCCGGAGCAGCACATTGTCTATGCGGACGATTTAGACCTCGGCGCCTATCCGTACACGCTGTCCCAGACGTTGGGGATGAGTTACCACGTCAGCAAACTACCGTTTGCCGTGCTGATCGGTGCCGATGGCACGTTGCACAGCAAGGGACTGGTCAATAGTCGAGAACATCTCGAAAGTTTAGTTGAAGCGATGGATATGGGGATTGCCACAGTGCAGGACTACGTGCGGATAGTGAAGGACGCTAGCAACGAAGAACCTAATGTATCGGCGAAGGAACAGGCCTCATGAAGAGATCACATGTCATAACAAATGGGTACTACTGGCTTGACGAGACCGCGCGCTCGAGTTTTCGGTTGTTGGCACGCCGTGTCTCACGGCGCAGCTTTTTGGGGAGACTAGGTGCGATGTTAGTCGGCGCCGCAGCGCTGCCATTATTGCCGGTCGCTCGGGCGTTTGCGCAGGAAGCGCCGACCGAGCTGGGGGATCCGAAGACGTGTGAGTACTGGCGCTACTGTGCGCTCGGCGGCACTCTGTGTGCCTGCTGTGGCGGTACGCACAAGACGTGCCCTCCGGGCGCGGAAGCGTCGCCGATTACGTGGGTGGGCACCTGTCGTAACGGGGCGGATGACCGAGATTACATAATCTCGTATAACGATTGTTGTGGCAAGGCGGTGTGCTCGCGATGCGGCTGTAACGGAACAGAACGAGACAAACCCGTGTATTTCCCGGGCAACAGCAACAATATTCTCTGGTGTTTCGGAACTCAGGCTCGCACCTATCACTGCACGGTTGCTGTGGTACTTGGAGAAGCGCCTGAAGCTGACTGATGCTGCTGGTAATCATACTGGCGGTGTTGTTGCTCTCGGGTGGAGTGGAGGCAGCGGATGACGCGCAAATGAGGTATCTGCTGCATTGTCGTGGCTGCCATCTCGCGAATGGATCGGGTGTGCCTCCGGAGGTGCCAAGCCTGGTTGACGAAATCGGACGACTTGTGGCGTCACCGGCGGGACGAGAGTATGTCGTCCGTGTGCCGGGTGTTTCCCAGTCGGCCTTGGATGACGAAGACCTTGCCGTCGTTTTAAATTGGATTCTTGAAACGTTTAATGCCGACACGTTGCCGGCGGACTTTCGATCCTATTCTTCTGATGAAATTGCTGCGGCGAGGGAGAAGGTGTTGGCAGATCCACTGAGGTATCGGCGGTCGTTGCGGCTGGACGCCACGGGAGTACCAAACTAACGTTCCAGCAAGCCCTCATAGCGTTGATCGGTGAGAGTTTTAAGGAAGGCGACCAACGCCCGCGCTTGACGGGCGCTGATGGGTTGACCGTTGCGTAAGAGGTCGTAGTCGATAGTGTTCTGTACTTCCGCGGGCCCCCAGGGTCTGGCCGTTTCGGGATTGATCTGACTGTCCGGATTGCCGAGGGTGTACTTGTTGTAAAAGAGGACAGTTGTGAGGAGGTCTTTGAAGATGCCATTGTGCATGTAGGGACCGGTCACAGCCACATTACGCAAACTGGGCACCCGGAATTTTCCGGCAACGTCCGGGTCGGTAACCGCGGGGTTCTGTAGCAGTCCGGTGTCCCGATATGTGGACGAGAGCCCATTGTGTTGTCGTGCTAGAGTGTTTTTTGGAATGCCGATGTTGCGATAACGATGGTCAGTAAACGTTTCTCCGTCTGTGAATTCCTTCGTGCTTAACAAATGGCAGCGGTGACAGTTCGTGAGCTGTGAAAAGAAGAGCACGCGACCCAGGTCCTCTTGTCTCGTAAGCTCGTACTCACCTTTGAGGTGTCTGTCGTATTTCGAGTCGAACGGTGCGAAAAGCGCTGTCTGTTCGAATGCCGCGATGCTCTCGATGATGGCCTGAAAGGCGCGCTCGGGATTACCGAATACTAACTCGCCATAAAGACTTTCCAGTTTCGATACATGTGATGGATTATCTTGGACACGTGCAACAATAGTTGCAATGTCTGGCAACGCCATCTCGAGAGGATTGGTAAAGGGTTCGGCTAACTGTTCTAGGAGTGTTGGCGCTCGACCGTCTCGGAAGAACCCACCGACATAGTCCCCGTTTTCATAACGTTGAAATGCTGGAATAAGAGAGGCGTCGGTGAGCGAGGGTGCGTTTCGGTCGCCGAGTGATACGCCATCGTCTCCGAGAGACACCGCGCCGAAAGTGTTATCGTTCCGACCGTCGGAGAACGCAATGTTCGGATCGTGGCAGCTTGAGCAGGACTGGTTGCGACGGAGAGAGAGGTTGGTATCAAAAAAGAGAGCTTGGCCCAGTGCTTCGCGTTCGTCGGCCGCGGATGCAAAATGACAGAATTGCAACATGAAGATGGTCAGTAGACTGATAACCCCCTTGCGAATGTGCGGTCTTGTCGTGTGCATTGCAATGACGCGAGGGCTTCAACAAGCGCGTCGCGTTTCTTTGAGCAACGAGACTACACGAAACGACGAGGCGTGCGAAGAGGCGATTGATGGTCACCGATAAACGTCCGGCGTGAATCGCGTCCGGGCAACCAAGTCCGTTGAAACGTCGCTCGCAGTGAACTCGACGTGTTCAGCTCAAGGTAATCTCCAAGACAGCGCGGCAACAAGGGCACGCCTCTGGTTACTATAGCGGTCGATTCGGATTCATCATCGAGCGCCACATGTGGGCAACGGGGCTGCCATCGTACCCCAGTCCTTCTTTTGGCTGTTTGAATTGCCGTCCGATGATGTCTTCAAATTTATCGATGGTGACTTCTTCAGCGTCCGGATCGACCGCGTACTGATCATTAATCGTGATCAGACGAGCTTCCATGTAATGCCGGTGTTTACGCGCAAAGTCGTGGGCCGCCTTGATGTAAGCATCTGGTTCGTAGTCGACGCCAAAGATCTCGCCTCTCAGGCACAGATGGCTTCGTTGCTCGCCGCAATCAGAGATAGGCGCGTGCCAGCTGTCATTGCTGTTCCTGGCCCCGAGTCCAAGGAGGTACCAGCCGCCTCTGTTAAGTTTCATCGTCGCCTCATGGAGCGGCGCTGGGAACAGCAAGTGGCGCAGTACCTTTGCCTGGAGTGCATCGTAGCGGGGGGCATCGCATGCCTCGATGAAGCAGTTCGAGTTGACCCCCCCCAGATCGCTGTGCTCTCGGCCCTGCCTCACGCACGCCAGCTTTTTTACGGCTTTGGCGGCGGGTGCAAGAGGCGCGTCTTGTCATGGCGGGCACCAAGCTCCGAAGGCAGGCTTGGGTCTTGTCGTAACCAGAACGGCATCTGGTGCGGAGCGCTCGCCTCGATCGTTGACGAACTCGACGCAGCGTCCGCACGCGGTGGCGCGCTGAACCCCTTCCGCACTGCGCGTCGCGGTGGGGGCTGGCGTCCACCTCCCGCCGGCCTTGAAGCAGGGCCGCGGCCGCAACTCTGGGAGCAGTTGCTCGCCACGCAGGCGTAGAGGGCCGACCACGCGCGAGGCCAGGGGCACATTCGGGTCTCTCTCCTCTCTCCCCCGTCTCCCCCGCCCTGTCGCGTGCTTGGCCCCCCCCACGCCCCACTTTCCGCAGTAGGCGGCCCATGCGC
>JBDOMX010001113.1:0-6052 GCA_039831615.1 Planctomycetaceae bacterium | reverse complement strand
CACGACCATGATATGACCACGTGCGACTTCCTCCCGGATCAGGGAGCTGCGAACACTGATCATCTTTACGGTCCGAACCACGTTTCGCCGTGCGACTTCGTCCGTCAGTTCGTCAATCTGCTCCTGATTCATCGAATCAAGCAGATGAAATCTCTGGTTCTCCAGACAGGGGCCGATTTCCCGAACGATGGTGTGCAGGTGATCGCACCCGGTCGCTTCCTCAACGGTCTTCCCGGTACACAGCAGACGCACGGTCGACATCACAGCACCGCAGCGCGTGTGCCCCATGACAAGAACCAGTTTCACACCGGCGACAGCCACGGCGTACTCGATACTTCCAAGTTCTGTCTCACCAGGAACGTTCCCGGCAACACGAGCACTGAAGATATCTCCGATTCCCATGTCAAACACAATTTCTGCCGGAACTCGCGAATCAATGCAGCTCAACACCATCGCAAACGGATTTTGTTCCAGCGCGGTCGCATTGATCTGCCGGTTGAAGTCGCGGGATAATCGATTGTCTGTGCGAAAACGTCGGTTGCCTTCACGCAGAATATTAAGAACCTGTGTCGGTGTGAGTCGGTCCTGAAGCTCTCGTGTGGCGTAGTCCGCGCGCCGTATTTCGTCCTTCAGATTATACTTCTCACGAAACCCACGCAGACTGACTTCGACACCATGAATCGGCGCCGTTGTATCACGAAAATCGCGAATCAGGCTCTGCACGTCCGGATCCATATAGTCTGTCTCGGTCGCATCGATGATCAATTGCGTGCCGGCGGGAATCTCATTCAGGACTTTCTGGATCGGTGCTCGGTTGAGGAAGCTGACCTGGTTCGTCAGTTCAATCACCAGAATCTCACCGTCCAGATGCGTTTCCACAATCCTGCGAAGCGGACGCCGGAGATTGCTGTTAAGAACAAACAGGATGCTGACACCGAGTCCAATGACGATTCCAAGTAACAGGTTTGTAAAAACGATTGATACGAGCGTCACAATAAATGGAATGAACTGGTATCGTCCTTCGCTCCACATCTCGCGAAACAACGCCGGGCTTGCCAGCTTCAGTCCCGTCACCAGTAGAATGGCGGACAGGGCGGAAAGCGGAATCTGATTGAGATACGTGGGAAGCAGAACCACGGACACCAGCAGCATGACCCCATGAATGATTGCAGACAGCTTCGTGCGACTTCCCGCACCCACGTTGACAGACCCGCGAATCACCACGGACGTAATTGGCAATCCGCCGATCATGCCGGCCACGATATTCCCCGCTCCCTGAGCAAGCAGCTCGCGACTGGGCGGAGAAACACGGCGCTGTGTATCAAGCTTGTCAACCGCCTGCAGATTGAGCAACGTCTCCAGCTACGCGACGATGGCAATGGTCAAACCTGCAAGATAGATGGCAGGATCACCGATTCGTGAGTAGTCCGGCTGCGCCAGGAGACTCGTGAATTCAGCCATGTTGTCGACCCTGGGAAGCTGGACGAGATGCTCACCCTGAAGGTACCAGTCCCGCCCGGCTTCGCGAAATGCCAGATTCAGCAGCACACCAACCACTGCGACGACCAACGGCCCAGGCAGCAGTGAATTCTTCAGGAACTGCACTTTTTGCCACAGCACCAACAGGGCAATCGACAGCAGCCCGATCGTGAGCGCGCCAGGATGGATTCCCTGCAGAACGGCGATACTGATCTCCGAAAATGTGTTTTCCTTATCAAACTGAAAAAAGGCAAAATCGCCTTCAGGATCGCTGTCGCGTCCAAGCAGGTGTGGAATCTCCTTGAGAACAAGAATCACACCAATAGCAGCCAACAGACCTTTGATCACGCTCGAGGGAAAGAAAGCGGAGAGTGAACCAGCCCGCAGCAATCCGAGCACCAATTGAAAAATGCCACCAATAACCACCGCCAGCAGAAACCCATCAAATCCCAGCTGTTCAATTTGTCCGGCCACAATAACGATCAGCCCAGCGGCCGGACCGCTGACGCTGGTTTGCGACTGACTCAGTGATCCCACAATGATTCCACCAATAATTCCCGCCAGCAGTCCGGCAAACAACGGTGCGCCGGAGGTATGTGCAATGCCCAGACACAATGGCAGGGCGACCAGAAAAACAACGAGGCCTGCTTTCAGGTCGTGCGGGAGCGTTTCCGAAAGTCGGGTAGACTGAGGGAGATCGGGCTGTCTCTGTCTCTGTTGCTGAAAGCTGTCACTCATCGAGGCGTCCTCGCGTGGCATAAACCCTGAACCATGCATCGTGCCCCCGGGATGACGGTCCGGAATCGGACCGATCGTTCATCGGCGAACAGGAGCAACCGTCGTGGCACCGCATGGCTCAATACTGAGAAGCAGACTGAACAGCACAGCGCTGTCCATTGAGCCGCAGCGCGCAGCGGTCTGCTAACAACGAAGGGGCGTGATCCATTCAGAACTTCGGTCGCGTTCCGGCACAGGATCTGAACGTCGGTTGACCTGCTGTGGCAGGCGGCGACGATGGGCAGGGACTGACGTCGAGCTGCCGCGACGTCGATGTCGTACTCGACGATGATACGACACCACAACAGTCTCTTCGCATTCCTCTGAGTAATTGCCGACCTGGACAGCTGTCGACACCATGGCTCCCATTGGCAGGAGCGTACAGGGAAGCAGGAAGAGGACGACTGACCAGGAGCGAACGACTGCCCCTGAAGGAAAACACCGGACAGGTGAACTCTGAGACCGGGTCATGACCAGGTTTGATTCGTAGGACTTGCTGATCACTTTGCTGATGTCGTTATCCAGCCGGGTTCGATGAGATTTCGCACATGTTTACGCCTGCCTGGACGAACGGCGTTGGTACGAGTTGGAAAAATCGGAAAAAACAGTCACAAGAGGATCGCCTGGCGGAGGCGTGGCCTGGACCGCGCGGGCGGATGTTACAGGAATGATCGCGCCGTGAGTAGAGCCGGAACGAGAACCACTTGCCGGCTCCGGAGAATGCACCGTCAACATCCCCGGGCGAGTCTGCCGCAGAAAATCCCGAGCTTAAACGACCGTTGTCCAGCCGCTGCGCCGCTCACCGGTCTCGGCCAGTATTTGTTCGGGAGAAACCTGGTGTAAACAGAGGAAATTCGGTATTCCACAACGTATTGTGCTCTGCTCACCCTCACCCGTTGTTTTCAATCCTCCCACGTTCTTCGGGACAATCCCATGCGATTCGGCACGATTTCCTGCCTCCCCGTTATCCTTGCCGTTGCCATTCTTGTGCCGAAACCAGCGAACGCCGCCGATCCGGTGCTGGAGCTCAGGACCGGAGACAATA
The DNA here is from genome assembly GCA_039831615.1 of Planctomycetaceae bacterium. Lineage (GTDB taxonomy): Bacteria > Planctomycetota > Planctomycetia > Planctomycetales > Planctomycetaceae > S139-18. The sequence continues at coordinate 2,751 of JBDOMX010001113.1, read as the reverse complement.
TTGCCTGCATTGGCAATACCCTGGCCGACCGCATGCAGCATGATGGCTGGCTGGAAACTCGCATTCAGGCGATTTTTCCGGACCATCAGCTCGTCATTCGAAACCTCGGATATCCCGGGGATGAGTTGAAGCAACGCATTCGTGCAGACAACTTCGGATCTCCCGACCAGTGGCTGACTAAAGTTAAAGCCGACGTGATCTTTGGGTTCTTCGGATACAACGAATCGTTTCGAGGAATCGACGGTCTGGAATCCTTTGAGCGAGACCTCGCCGAAACCCTCGACGGAATGCTGAAGCAGCAATACAACGGCAGCTCAGCCCCTCGTATCGTGATGTTTTCACCGATCGCTCATGAGGATCTGGAAAGTCGCCATCTGCCGGACGGCTCAGCCAACAATCGCCGCCTGCGGGCGTATTCCGATGCGATGCGGAAGGTCTGCGCACAAAAAGGTGTGGTGTACGTGGATCTCTTTCGGCGGTCACTCGAACTTTACGAAGCAAATGAGCAGCCGCTGACTCTCAACGGAATCCATCTGCTGGGACCGGGGAACAGAAAAATCGCTAAGCACATTGTGCGTGAACTGTTCGGAGATGCGGCGCAAATCGAAAAGTCGAAAGAAGAATGGAAAAGACTGCAGAGCGCGGTCGTCAACAAAAATCTCCACTGGTTCAGCCGTTATCGAGTCGTCGATGAATACAACGTCTTCGGAGGCCGTTCAAAACTGGCGTGGTTTGGGCAGTCGAATGGCGATGTCATGATGCGGGAGATGGAAATCTTCGACGCCATGACCGCGAACCGCGACCAGCGCATCTGGGCGGTGGCACGGGGCAGTGACCTGAAAGTGATGGACGATCATCTGCCTGAAGAGCTGGTTGTGAAGACCAACAAGCCAGGCCCCCTCGAAGGCGACAAATTCGAGTATCTCAGTGCTGAAGAGACTCTCGAGACAATGACGCTGGCCGCAGGCCTCGAGGCCAACGTTTTTGCTTCAGAAGAAATGTTTCCGGAACTGATCAACCCGGTGCAGATGGCCGTCGATCCGGATGGACGTCTATTCGTTTCCGTCTGGCCGTCGTACCCGCACTGGAATCCGACTCAGCCGCGCCGGGACCGCATTCTGTGCCTGCCCGATGAAAACAGCGACGGTATCGCCGATGAATGTCGAATCTTTGCCGACGAACTGAACAGTGTCACGGGCATCGAATTCTGGGGCGGTGGCCTGCTGGTCGCAGCACCTCCGGAAATCTGGTTCCTGAAAGACACCGACGGTGATGACGTCGCTGACGTCAGGATCCGCATGCTGCAGGGGGTTTCCAGCGCCGACACTCACCACTCTGCCAACGCGATGGTCATCGGCACCGAAGGGGGCCTGTACTGGTCCCGAGGGATCTTCAATGTGGCAAGCATGGAGACTCCAACCGGAACCTACCGTTCCGGAAGAAGCGGAGTCCACCGGTTTGATCCGCGCACCTTCGAAATGAGCTTCATGTTTCCCATTGGGCCCAACCCACACGGACATGTCATCGATCAGTGGGGATACCACTTCGCCAACGATGGCACCAGTGGTACCGGAAGCTACGTGAACATTGGAAAAGGGATCGGCAACAAGAAGTGGTTTGAGAAACGAGTGCGTCCGGTCGCCGCCACCGGCATCCTGTCCAGCAGCCATTTCCCCGATGACATGCAGGGGAATTTCCTGATCTGCAACTGTATCGGTGTCCTGGGAGTCCTGCAGCACGAAGTGCATTACGACGGAGCGGACATCACCGCAAAGGAAGTCGAACCGATCCTGCTGGCGGACGACCCCAACTTTCGGCCGACCGATGTCGAAGTTGGTGGAGACGGCGCTTTGTACGTGTCCGACTGGAGCAACGTCCTCATCGGGCACATGCAGCACAATATGCGAGACCCTAACCGGGATGACGAACACGGCCGCATCTTTCGAGTGACCGCGAAGGGGCGGCCACTGGTCAAAACTCGGAAGATGAAAGGCCGTCCGATCGCCGAAGTCTGCAGGGCGTTCTATGCCAAAGAAAACAGCGTCCGCTACCGCGCACGACTCGAACTCAGCGGACGTGACTCCGGGGAAATCGCCGACGAGGTCGGCCGATTTGCCGCGAACCTCAACTCGCAGGATGCTGGCGATGCTCAGGCGCTGCTCGAATGCCTGTGGGTCTTCGAAGAACAGCGCATTCCCAACATGAACCTGCTGGCCACTGTGTACGAAGCCAATGAAGCTCGGATCCGTGCGGCCGCCATTCGCACACTCGGCAACTGGGGCCACACAGCGGATCGCTGGCAACACCTGCTGAGCACAGCCGCTGTTGACGATTCTGCTCTCGTACGTGCCGAAGCAGTCAAAGCTGCGGTGTCCTTTGAGGGCCCCGAACCTGCTGAAGCAGTTTTCGCAACGGCCACGCTCCCCACCGATCCTGAACTGGAAACCGTACTTCAGTATGCTGCCGAGCAACTCGCACTCGACAGCGTCGTATCGAACGCGATCGCCTCCCGCCGACCTTTGTCCGACGCGGCCAGAAGTTATGCGATGCGGCATGCATCCGTCGAAGAACTGCTCCGACTGCCGCCTCGTGACGACGTCTACAATGCCGTGCTCAATCGTCCCGATGCATCGGTCCAGGCACTCAGCACTGCACTTGACGGACTCGCCGGAATCCGACGTCAGAGCAGTCTGCCGCTGTTGCTGGATCTGATCGAAGAACGTGACTCCGTGGAGGGTGAGACGCGACTGC
>JBDOMX010000800.1:3007-6078 GCA_039831615.1 Planctomycetaceae bacterium | reverse complement strand
GGGCCTTCAGGGCAGTTTGGCGAGGTTTGACGGGAATGAAACAACTGACCAACGGTCAGTTGTTTCAGAGCCACTAGAATCTCACAGTGCGCGGGGCGATTGCTTCCACTATTTCACACTATTTATCGGGGCTATTCGTGCGTGTGGTAACTGTTGTTGGAGCCAGGCCGCAATTTGTGAAAGCGGGTGTTGTCTGTCGGGCATTCGGCCGACACGGCATTGACGAATGCCTGGTACACACGGGTCAACATTTCGATGACAAGATGTCCGATGTGTTCTTCCGTGAACTTGATATCCCGGCGCCAAAATACAATCTGGGGATTCACAGTGTTAGTCATGGCGCAATGACAGGGAGAATGCTGGAGCAAATCGAAACAGTGCTCCTTGACGAAAAGCCCGATTGGCTGGTCGTCTACGGCGATACCAACTCAACGCTCGCCGCAGCACTCGCGGCAGCAAAACTTCATATCCCGGTTGCTCACGTGGAGGCTGGATTACGGTCGTGGAATCGTGCCATGCCGGAAGAAATCAATCGTGTTCTGACAGATCACGTGTCAAATGTCCTGTTCTGCTCAAGCGATGTCGGAGCGAAGAATCTGCAGTCAGAGGGAATCACCAGCGGCGTGCATGTCGTCGGTGATGTTATGGCTGATGCCAGTCGACTGGCACGCGAGATTGTGAATGATAACGGGACTCACTACCGAACGGCCGTTCCCGATGGTATTGAGGAAGGAAGTTATGCTCTACTCACGTTGCACCGAGCCGAAAACACGGATTCGCCCAAGCGTCTATCACAAATCGTCCATGCGCTGAATTCACTCGATTTGCCGATCGTATTTCCGATTCATCCGCGAACGGCAGCTGCCATAGATCAGGCAGGATTGCGGCTTGAACAACATATCCATTGTGTCGAGCCGCTCGGCTATTTGGGCATGACGGCAGTCCTGCTGTCGGCCAGGCTTGTTCTCACTGACTCCGGCGGACTGCAAAAGGAAGCTTACTGGGCCCACGTTCCGTGTATTACGCTTCGTGGAGAAACGGAATGGACGGAGACTGTGGATTCCGGATGGAATCAACTTGCGACGATCGACAATCTTTGCCTGACGGTTGCACAGTGTGAGGCGCCTGCTACGCCGGCATCCGCATATGGCGACGGGTTTTCGGCAGACCGGCTTGTGTCTCTTCTGCATGAAAACTCAGCTGTGGCGAATACCACTCATTGATCGCCTGCCCGTTCGATTCACGCACCATCGAACGCCGCGCTCAGGCTCAAGATTGTGCAACTTCACAAATCTGTTCCTGTCATTGGCTGTCTGAGGCATTCTTGATGTCGAAACTTAGTGTTGTTGATTTGGCGTTGTCCGTACCTGTGTGGCTCGCCGCTACCCTGCTGAGAATGCTGCGAAGAAGGGGGGTCGGTGATTTCAGACGATGTAAATCGGTGCTGGATGCTGCTGGAGCTTTTCCGCTCATTGACCACTATTATGATCCGTACATACGGATAGAAGAGATCGACAGCGGTTTGGACGCCTGTCGATCCCTGCCTGGAATCGACTGGAATGAAGATCGACAACTGGCTGAACTGGCTGCGCTGAATTATTCGGACGAGCTGCGAGAGATTCCTTTGAATCCGACCGAAACGAGCGAACCGGAGTTCTATTTCAACAACCAGATGTTCGGGCCCGGTTCGGCAGATATTTACTATTCGATGATTCGAAAATACAAACCTCGCAGAATCGTGGAAATTGGCTGCGGTAAGTCAACCATCATCGCTCAGAAGGCAATCGCAGCCAATCTTGAAGATGAGCCATCGGCACAGTGCACGCACATATGTGTTGAGCCGTTTGAGCAGCCGTGGCTTGAATCGTTGCCGGTGGAGGTGATTCGAGCTCGGGTCGAGACTCTCGATGTCAAATTCTTCGAGGAACTGCAGGCGGGAGACATTCTCTTCATTGACTCATCACACACTGTTCGGCCGGGCGGCGACGTGCTGTTTGAGTACCTGGAAATACTCCCGCGATTGAAGCAGGGTGTGTTGATCCACATTCATGACATCTTTTCTCCGCAGGACTATCCTAAGTCCTGGTTTGAAATGGGAATACTGTGGCAGGAGCAATACATCGTGGAGGCCTTTCTGAGTTTCAATAGACAGTTTGAAATCGTGCTGGCGCTCAATTGGTTACACCTCTTTCATTCTGGTGCACTGCATGGCTGCTGCCCCTCACTGCCCAACGCCCCGAAAAGTGACCGGGGCCCCTCATCACTCTGGCTACAGCGGTCCTGAGTCCGCGACATCTCTTACTTCTCGCACTTCATCCTTGCCGTGAAGTCTCCGGAATACGTCAACGCTCCGTGAATAATCGCACACTTCTATTACTGTCGTACATTTACCCTCCATCTCGATTCTTCGAAATCGCCGGGCAACGACCATATCAGTTTGCAAAGCATCTGCCAAAATATGGGTGGCGGGTGATTGTGGTGACGCGATATTGGGATGACTCCTCGGTACATGGAGAGCACAATCTGCCTGATAACATGCCGTCCGTGACGGAATGGGACCTCGCGTCAGCAGTTGAGACGGGGATTCGTGATCTCGACAGTAACGGGCGGGCCGTGATTAACGTGCCCTTCCAGCCTACAGGAATTCAACGGGTATTTGGCGCTCTCGACAGCCGGACGCAGGCGATTCCACTTCTCGTACCGTTGCGAAAAATGACGGCTCGTGCTCGTGAACTGTCGTTCAACCGAACCGGAACCACCTGGTTGCACCAGGCACAGCGCGTTGCGGAATCACTTTGTGAAAAACGTGCTGTCTCGTGTATTATGGCTACGGCACCGCCCGCAGATACGCTCGTTCTTGGCGAACGTCTGGCAGCGCAATTCAAACTGCCGTGGATTGCCGACCTCCGGGACCGGGCACTGGAGATGCTGCCTCCGAAGTCTCATCACATTCGCCGTTTGGCGCCTGCGATTCGCAAGGCGACAGCAGTGCTGTCCGTAAGTGATGAGCTGTGTGAGTCAGAGATGAAAGACCTGGCACTGCAGTCGCGACCGCACTTGATTCCCAATGG
>JBDOMX010000800.1:0-2997 GCA_039831615.1 Planctomycetaceae bacterium | reverse complement strand
GACCCTTCGGAATATGCGCTGGCGCCGGAACCAGATTCGAGTCGGTTCGAAGTTTGCTATACCGGCTCTCTTTACAATCCGCGACGGGTCCCCGATGTTTTCCTGGACGGACTACGGCTACTCTTTCAGGAATCTCCGAGTCTCCGCGAGAGTATTACGGTTCGATACATGGGCCGGTCTGCCGAACTCATGTTACGGCTGGCATCGAAATATGGCGTGGAAGACATCCTTTGCAACGACGGACACGTCACACGCGAGCAGGCGATTCGTGCCCAGATGCAGGCCTCGGTGTTACTGCACCTCACGGACTCGAGTGGTGTTACTGGTATCGCGACAGGTAAGATTTACGAATATTTTGCGGCCGCACGTCCGATTCTGGCGGTTCCCGGTGACAACTCAACAGCAGACAGACTGATTACGTCGACAAATACGGGCGTCGTTGCGAGCACGCCTGCGGACGTGGCCGCGATCATTTCGCAAATGCACGACACCTGGAAACAGAGCGGGCAGGTACCCTATTCACCCAAGAATGAAGTCGTGTCGTCCTACAACCGTGTAGAACAATCTCGACAGCTTAATACAATCCTTGACAGCATTTGTCTCGAGGGCTGATCAACTGCATTCATTGCGCTGCACCAGTTGTTAAATCGCAAACTGACTGTCAGGCACGGGCGGACTCTCAAGCATTCGAGACGCAGAGTTTCAGAAAAACACTGCAAGTCAACTTCGGCGGGCAGGGAAGAAGTGGCTTCCGCGGGTCGTTACATGGGACTTGTGACACTGGAAAACCGTGTCGCACCATTCGGCAGATTACAGCGTGTTAGGCTGACTTGTGGCCACGGCGAACGTCTTTCCTCTTGCGAGAGTCGCTTTCCCACGAGCCCACGACTACATCTTTTTGAAAACTGCTCGAGTCGCGAAATCCTCTGAGAAAAAGAACTGGATTAATTATGGGCATGCAACGTTTTCGTGAATATTCGACCAAGGCGTATGCCTCGGTGAGTCGTCGTCTTCCCCCTTTTCGAGGAAAATACCGTGTTGGAATACATGCACTTAAAACGATCGCCGGCGACATGTCTCAGTGGGCGGAACCAGAGTTCTTCGTGCAACTTAAGAATGGAGCGGCCCTGAGGATTGATGTCCGGTCGAACACTCACCTGGCTCCTTTTCTGTGCGGAATATATGACACAGCACTAATCGACCGGTTTGCTTCGCTGTTTGAGCCAGACTGGGTCGTAATGGATGTAGGCGCTAACGTCGGCTACTACTCGATTCCGTTTGCTCGACGCATGAAGGAACTGGGGAGCGGTAGCGTTCATGCATTCGAGCCCGTGTACGCCAACTTCGATGCGCTGGAGAGCGCTATTGAAAAGAACGATGTTGGCCAGTTTGTGCGGCCTCACCGTATCGGACTTGGCGATTCGAAGGAGACCGTTGGGATTGCGATGACCGATGGCGGCAACACCGGTAATGCTGTGATTTCCAACGAACGGCTGCTGGAGGAACGTGGGTTCGCGGTGACCGAAGAGATCGAAATTCGCCGCCTGGACGAAATGAAGCAGTTGCTCGATATTGAACGGTGTGACTTCATTAAGATCGACATCGAAGGTGCCGAAATCTTTTTTCTTCGGGGAGCCCGCGAATTCATCGCGCAGCACACCCCGATTCTATACGGTGAGTTCAATTCGTACTTTATTGAGAGAAATGGCAGCGAACTGAGTGAAGCGTGGGACTTTTTTGACTCGCTTGGATACACGTGCTTCGCCGAAAATCGGAAGGCTTTCACGTTTGAACGCGTCGTGGAATACCGCTCTGGTATCAGTGACCTGTTGTTTTTGCCACCGACCGTTGATCCGCAATGGCTGAAGGTGATGCGATGTTCGCCCTAGGCGATGATCATCAAGCGGCTCCTGGACACTCACAGCGATACTGGAAGAACGTGGCATGTCGGCGATAAGATCTCTGATCGTTTTCGGGACCAGGCCGGAGGCCATCAAGATGGCTCCGGTCGTCAGGGAAGCACTGGGACGTCCAGACGCGATCGAAACGATCGTGTGCCTCACTGGTCAGCATCGAGAGATGTTGCATCAAGTGACGGACTATTTTGGATTGAAAGCGGATGTTGACCTGGACATTATGACACCAGGTCAGACTCTTGCTCAGGTAACGGGCCGATGTGTAGAAGCCATAGATGAGGTGATTGAGAGATACCAACCTGACTGCATTCTTGGTCAGGGGGATACAACGACCGTGATGACAACTGCGTTGGCGGCGTTTTATCGGAAGGTCCCCTTCGTACATGTCGAAGCGGGGTTGCGAACCGGAAACATGTACTCTCCCTGGCCCGAAGAGATGAACCGGCGGGTTGCCGGACTGATAACGGGATTACATTGTCCACCGACGGAGCGTGCGCGGGATAATTTGCTAAGCGAAGGCGTTGACCCGGCTGCAGTACACGTTACCGGGAATACCGTCATCGACGCACTACTGTGGACCGTCGAACGAGAACGAGAACGAGACGGCGAGTGGTGTGAGAAGCACCAGTTTGGAGATTCCCGCGTTGTGCTGATCACCGGACATCGCCGTGAAAATTTCGGAGCTGGTTTCCAGGACATGTGTCGGGCGATTCGTACACTGGCGGAGCGGTACTCGGAAACTCTGTTTGTGTATCCTGTTCATTTGAATCCAAAGGTGCAGGAACCGGTTCACAGTATTCTCGGCGAACTGCAAAACGTAAGGCTTCTTCCTCCGGCGCCCTAGTGCCTAAGCCCGCCGCGGCCATCAAAGGTGTAGTGCTGCTGAGATTGGTCCAGAATGGATTGGCGCCCAGATCAAGTAGTGTGCGCATCAAGGGAACGTCCGCCCGATCGGCGGCCAGGAGGAATGCTGTTGAGCCCCCAGTCTCGATTATGGAAGCCGAATTTGGCTGTCGGGGCGCGCCCTCAGCCAGAGGAAGATTTACGTCGGCCCCCAGCGCCACGAGCTCCCGAACAAATT
>JBDOMX010000963.1:0-1502 GCA_039831615.1 Planctomycetaceae bacterium | reverse complement strand
AACCAACTGAGCCAAGGGACCGGTGTTGTTCAATGCCGTCTTCTAACGCCAACGCCATGCTGTATCAAGATTGTCCGGCCAACAGACTCAAATTTCGCGGTGGTGGTCTGCTGCCGACAAACCAGGACTTACCATTTTCCTTCGTGGTGACGGACACATCTGAGGCAAACCGGTTCACGAAACACTGAATCTGCGGATGGCCACCGATTCTACGAACGACTGGTACTCAGGACCTTCTCACTTCAGGCCGGCGCACAAATATGCCTCGTCTGACATTGAATTCAGACGAGGTTCGTTCCACTCGGAATATCGGTGTGACCGAGTTGCGGACTTTGCCGGCTGTGAAGTCGGAAATGCCGCAATCTCGGTCATCTCACCGATCCCGTGACTTATTGGTCTTTTTCGCCTTCAGCAACAGCATCGGCGCACACCACGACAGAGTTGCAATCACACTCGTCGGGAAAGTCCTGAAAGCGAGCACCGGCGGTTGCACCCTTGATCTGGTAATTTTCCTTATACGAAATAATGCCGGACGTGACGTAGCTCTGATCCAGATTGCCAATGGCATCGCCCAGGTCGCTGAGTTCTCCGACAACAGAGCATTGGAGCTCCACCAACCCAACGATCATTCCAATGACCAGGATGGTTCCAATCAATACCAGTTCCGCGGACAGAATGACTCCAGCTTCGTCCTTCCAAAGTGTGTTCAACATGTTTCTGTGCCTCTCTTCAATCGCTTTCGGTTTCGGTGAGAAATCGCCGAGTCTCTCTGACGGATCACGACTCCTGATGAGTCGTGACAATCGTCGTTGTCGGCGATCAGACACTCAGGCAGTCGGCGTGCCATACGGTCCGGCAGCGGCATGTTGCCGAAACTCAACATGCGGCGCAAGTTCTGACGACGGCAAAGGATCGGCGTGGTGCCGAAGCACGAAGGCGGCCGGGGCTGTTGCCGTTCAGCAACCTCAACGTGTTTGCAGGTTGACAACTTGATGTTGACGCTTCGATGCCGTCCAGACGCGCGAACTGACATCGAAGTTTCTTCAAATCAACAAGCGATGCATTTGGGCGACATGGCTCAGGAAGGTCAGGCGATCGGCCCCGGACACCAACGAAGAAAGGCGTGCCTGGAAATAACATCCGGGCACGCCTGTAGTTCTGTCGGTCGATTCTCACTGAACAGACAACAGGGTCGCCGTGGCTTCTGTTTTCAACCCGTCCGCAGTTTGAACGCGTGTCGCCCGAGATCGTCCCGGGCGGGCGATTCCTCGCCGCCGTCACCGACCTGCCTGACTTGACTGAAGGCAGGCCATCATTGATTGAGCTGAGTTTGGTAGACCGCTCTCCGCTCGCTGGTCACGGTTCTCGCACTCGTGAGTACAGAAAAGCGTGCCCGGGGTAACCTCCGGACACGCCATTTCTTGTCAGCCGTTATGGGCCAGCCCTGTGAAGGTGTGTTGATAGGAGGGAAAACAAGTCTTTGAGTTTCGCGGGGTTGTGTC
>JBDOMX010000561.1:5237-6090 GCA_039831615.1 Planctomycetaceae bacterium | reverse complement strand
ATGTGACGAATTCCGCTTCGCAGTCCTTCGCCCAGATCCGGTTTGTTGTAGCCATGGACCATCGTGAGCGAAACGGGCTGAACAATTCCAATTCCACCCCCCTCGGAGGCGGCAGCCACGAGCTCGGGATTGGAGCACGGATACATGGCCCCACAGATGATGGGAAAATCGATGCCGGTTTGTTCCGTCAGTGTGGTGGAGACCATGCGACTTATTTGCCTTCCGTTGCCAGGAAGTTCCACGTGAAGACCCATTCAGAAACCGTTTCACCAGCACTGTCAGTCCCGATGGATCGGAGCTCGCAGTTGGTGGATTCACCGGAACTCAGACTTGCTTCGATCGCTTCCGGCACCCGGAACGTGTCCTGACAGGTAAAGTGACACCGTCCAAAGGCCTTTTTGCCGAAGGTCGCTGCGGTCCCGACCACAAACATTCTCAGCTTCATATCCATCGATCTGGAAATACAGATCGGCACGATGCCCGTTGACAGCTCGGCCGCCATCCCCTGCACGGCCCAGTACATCGTTCCGAACGGATTCTGAGTCCTCCAGCCACCAGGAACAGACACAACTGTTTCTTCATCGGACACCCTGTCGACCCGCAGACCGGCGAACGCCGCGGTCGGCATCTTCATCATGAATAAAGCGCGCATTGACAGCTTATTCGTGCACGATCTGTATTCCTGTTTCAGTTTCGACTCGTCGATGTGCATGGCCGTCAACCCAGCGTATTGTGCAGAGCATTCAATTCTGTTCCGGGATCCTACCGGCGGCGCACGTACTGTCGTTAGGCCACCCACAATGTTTTCTCAGCGTTGAGGTTGTCAGAGCGGCGGAACATTTCCTTCGCCGGG
>JBDOMX010000561.1:0-5227 GCA_039831615.1 Planctomycetaceae bacterium | reverse complement strand
CATGGTCTGACACGCACCGCAGCTCGGACACCGAGACCAGTCCATCTGATTGCTCGCAAGACTCGGTCGCCAAGCAACGTCGAGGATGCAGAGACCGTGACAGCACAGAGTGCTGCTTCACACTGGGAGAAAATCTGCCATGAACGGATGCACCCGTCTCACTCCTGCCGTTCGATGTCCGCCTCAATGCGTGCCTTCAGTTGCTGCAATTCTTGCCGCAGTCGACCGTTGCTTCCCTTTGGCAGATTTTCGAGAAGCCAGTTCGCATCTTCGAGCGCTGCACCGGGGTGCCCCGTGCGGGCCCGCATTTCCAGACGTTTGAGACGAAGATCAGGGTTGTCGCCGGAAACTCCGACCAGCAGTTCCAGGTAGCGCAGGACCCGTCGATCACTGAAGTCATGTTCTGCCAGCGCCAGCAGGTTGCGGAGCATCCGCTCAATGATCTGCGTGGCACTTTGTGGTTCAAAAAACTGTGGATCGGGTTGCTGACCACGATCACGAAGATGTCTGTGAAGTTCCTCGTCTGTCATCCGCTTCCCGCGGTCGAAAACATCAATCCACTCCGGCTCCTGCTGCGAATCTGCCGGTTCGAATTTCACGATAAAATGACCAGGCAGGCCGATGCCCAGTACATTCAGATCCAGGCGTTTGCCCAGCTCCATGTACAGAACGGCCAGGGTGATTGGCAGACCTTCGCGATCGTCGATCACTTCATTCAGATAACTGTTTGAGAAGGTATAGTACTGCTGCTGACTGCCGCGAAATCCATTTTCCTCGAACAGCCAGTGGTCCAGTGCCCGCAGACGCTGACTTTCATTGGCGTCACTGGCGAGCGATGAGCGGATCTCAGCGGCCATCGCATCGACGCGTTCCACGTAATCTGCCGGCCGAATTTCATTGTTATCGAGTTGAGCGAGCAGCAGCGCGGCATTCAACAGGTCGGGCGCTGCCGAACCTGCTTCTGCGCCGGGAGGCGGTGTGAGGATGTCACTGAGTTGCCGAACGATCTGAGCCGTGTGGACGTCGTCTGCCAGTTGTCGCACGAGCGCGGCCCGGGCTTCCATTTCCCTCGCCTTTGCTTCCAGCAGAGTTCCCACGCCGCCACCGAGGGGACTCAGTTCACTGATCAGTCGACGAGATAACGGCTGACCGACTTCAACCGCTTTCAGCAGATCGGCCACCTTTTGCTGCTGTTCCGTCGACGGCATGCGAGAAGGAATGTCCGCTGCGATACTCAGGTGACGAAAGGTGGCCTGCGTTCCCCGAAAGGCGGCGAATCCGAGTCTACCGTTAGGGATCACGTCGTCATTTGTCTCAAAGACAGCTTTTCCATTGATGGAGCATCGAATCAGGTCCGCTTCGATTCGAACCTTGAGCGTGTTCCAGTCGTTGGGGCGATAGCCTGCATTCCGCTCGTTGTGCAGAATCGTCCAGCTGTTCACATCCGGTCCGTCGAATCGGGTGAATCGAATGTTTCCGGCACTGGGATAAAATCCATAGTGCCGGTGTTCGCCGTCCGAGTGAAAGGCGAGGCCGGCCGCACCACTTTCGTCGTCCAGTTTGACGTCAACTTCAATCTCGATCGGCAGTTCGTGTGTCTCCCTGACCAGGCACAGGGTTCGGCCGCCGAAGCCTTTGCCCAGTCCGTCAACGATGATGCGACCAGCGCGCTGCTTCCAGTTGGCACCTCCGATCGTTTCCCAGCGTTGGCGGTCCAGCGCCCCGATGGTGACCCAGCGATTCATCGGAATAGGGTTTGGCGATTCGTTGAGGCTGCGCAGGTGAGAAACCGGTACGGCAAACCCAATGTTGTCACTGGCTGTCGATTTGAGTGTGACCATTCCGACCACTTCGCCATCATGGTTCACGACCGGGCCACCGCTGTTGCCCGGCTCAATGGCCATTGCCAGCTGGATCATGGAGACGCCATCAATGTCCCGGCGGCCGGAGACAACGCCGTCCACGACGCTGTTGCGCAGTCCATGAGGATGTCCAAGGGCGACAATCGGATGCCCGGCGGATGCCTCCTGATCACTTAACAACAGGGCCGGCAGACCGTGCGACGCGGTCTTCAGAATCACCATGTCCAGGTGGGCCATTTGCGAATACACCTGCAGGACCGGAACCCGACGTCCATCCGGGAGCACGATCAACACGCGGCGGCCTTCCCCAATGACGTGCCGAGCGGTGGCAATGAGGTCGTCCGCAATCGCGAATCCGGATGCTTCCCCGTGATGCTTGCCCGACCGTCCGGTCGCTTCGATGACGACCAGAGATTTCTCCACGGTGGCGGCGAGCTGCTCAACACCTGCACTTGCAGATGTGGGACTCTTGACGTCTGCTTCGTCGGCCAGCAGGGACGACGCAACGAAAATCACTGGAATGGACGCCACCAGGTGGCGAAGCAGCGATGACTTGATGATGACCATATTGCGGTCTCTGTGTCAGCCGGATGTTGAACTGTCTGCTGTAGAATACAGGAAATTCACTGTTTCCACAGCTGTTTTCTGTGCGCCGGGCCCGAATCGCGGTTCCAGTCGCATGCATGCCGTTCTGCAAGAATGCGCCGAGATTTCAGGATCCTGAATCGAGGCTGTCAACGACCCGGTGTGCGGCGTGTTATGTCCTGGATGGCCTGATTGAGCAATACGCGACCGCGCCCCGGCTTGACTGGCACCTGCTGTTTGGCTGCGGCTATCGGCGCGCAATGAAGACGTTTCGATACCAAACTTCGCTCCTGTGGTCAGTCAACATGATGTGGCCGTAACGGTTTTGACCGAAGCGGTCACGTTCGTTGAACTTGCTTTGGGCAATGCCACCATTCCAGCGAGGTGTTCCGGCGCACTCATCGATCGTCAATTGGCCGTTGATCCAGTGCCGAATCCGATTGCCCTGAACGAGAACTTTCCCCACATTGAATTCGGCACCCACGTGGCGGCGGGTCGGGCTGGACCGTGGCGGGAACACATCATACAGCGATGCGGTGAGCTGCTTGCCGGGTAATTTTGGAAAGGCAGCGTCGTCGAGAATCTGGTACTCGCACCCCAACAGGCTGTCGCCGTATTTTTTGACGCGATACTTGATCCCGCTGTTACCTTTTTCCGAGATGCGGAATTCGAACCACAGCTCGAAATCGCAGAATTGTTCGCGGGTAATAATATTGCCACCACCCTGGAGGTGCAGCGTGCCGTCGGGGTCGAAGGTCCAGCCCTCCCGGACGCTTTCTCCGGACGTCGTGATCCAGTGGTGGAGAGACCTGTTCTTCAGCAAATCGGTGAATTGAGCGTTCGCGGCAGCGCCGCACATCGCGCATACCACAAGCGCTACCAAACTTCCGTTGACACACTTCACTGCACAGCTTTCCTGCAAATCACGGAGAATTCGAGCAAAAGTAGACGTCCACACAATAGCAGCGCCACACTGCCCCTCGCCAACAACATCTCGGCTCGAATCAGGTAAATTGGGAGGAATAGCGGCCCCAGGTGATACCTTCTAATCTGTTCGCTGCAGCGGCAATTTCTGCCGAAACGGTCTGGCGAAACCAACGCGGAGTCATTAGATTTCGTCGCGTTGTCCGCCGCCTTTGACGGGATACGGCGGGATCGCTTCACAGGATGTGATGCACGGATGAGTCAACATCAGACGTCGGAAACACGAGTCTGATGTCCTGACATGACGATGAGCAGGGAAGCACCGATGAATGGAATTCGCTTCGTCCACACAGATTATCTGCGGTTGGCCGACAGTATCGCTGGACTCGCAGCCGCCCCCGACTGGTTGCGACGTCTCGCACGCGATGCGACGCGAGGAGCCGTCTCCAGAGTTTTCGAGATCGCCCGCACCCACAGGGCCGATTTTGTCTTCATCGGCGGGAGCTGCACGGAATCAGAAGAGTATCAGTCGAGCGTCGTGCGGTGGATGAAAGGACCCGTTCAAAGTCTGCAGCAGCAGGGGATTCAGGTTGTCATGTCGGCGTCTCCGTCGTCGGACCTGGAGTGTTTGGCGGATTTCGTCGTTCGTCCCGGCGAGCGACTGCATGTCACCCGTGCCAGCGGGCATGTCCGGCTGGGGATCAGCCGCACCGACATGCCAGCCGGATCAGAACTGGCTGTCAGCCCTGCGAAGGCTGGTCCATCAAGTCACGCCGCCTGTAACTATTTGTTTCGCCCGCAAACACGCCACCACATCGGAACCACTCCCGACGGTGCCGCTGTCCACTCCGCAGGCGCTCCCCAGTCTCATGGTCCGCACGAACAGGGAGCGTTTGGCTGTCTGGTTGTGGAAGCCAACCCCGACAGCGGACATCTGGACGTCGTATTCCAGACAACCGATCCGCTTCGATTTGAGACTCGAAACATCGACCTGTCATCAGTCGTCACCAGTCAGCACGTTCGCGATGCCGTCGTGGAAGAATCACGCGATCTTGCACGCCAACAACGTCGCACCACCGTCGTCGACTGGCACTTTGAAACTCCCCTGGACTGTGCAGGGGAGTTTGAGTCCTGGCGGCAGGAAACCATTTTGGATTCCGTTCGTCGGACCCTGCAGGAAGGACATCTCGGTGTCTGGCCACGACGGATTGAGATGGCGCCTTCGAACGTGAGTCTTGCCGATCGGTCAGAATCCGGGGGAGCACGCGAGCTGACGACATTGCTGTTCGAGCGACAGCGCGAATCGCATCAGGAGGCACATGCCATCTTTGCTGAACTGATCACGGGGGCACGACTGTTGCGGCGAGCGGCCTGACTCAGGCCGCCTTCAACTCGAGGCGTTGATCCGATCGACAAAGACCCAACTGGTGAACGACGTATTCTTTATTTTGAATTTGGTGATCTCTCCTAAGAAGTAGAATGTGAGCGAGCAATGCGACTAGACGAGATTCACGTCAATCACCTCGGCGTTCTGAAAGCTGTTTCTCTGGATGAGATTCCGAGGCTTAGTGTCGTCCACGGAGGGAACGGCAGCGGAAAAACGACGCTGGCCCGATTCGTCCGAGACACCTTGCTCGCCGCTGATTCACTGACAACCCATCGCCCCGACGAGCAGGTGATCGGCAGCATTCAGGTTGCGGACTCTCGTTTCCGCTGGAACCTGTCGTGTCACGGAACGGCGGCAGGTCAGGAGCGAACGACTGTTCAGCTGCTGGACGGTTCTGAAGGGGCCGGAACGCTGAAACCTCGTTTTCCCGAGTGGGTCACGCACCAGGTTTTTCATGAAGTTCTGTGCC
>JBDOMX010000509.1:0-1506 GCA_039831615.1 Planctomycetaceae bacterium | reverse complement strand
AACGCGGATTTGACTTCCTCGCGAACGTGGGCGGGCAATTCCGCCAGCCTCTTTGCAAACACACGATTCGCCAGGTCCTGTTTGTACTCGTCGAACTCGGCCTTGAGTGGCTGCACGTCCGCGTCTACTGCGGCATTGATCGTTTCGGCCGTCTCAATCTGTTTCTTCGACGCAATTTTCAGCCGCCGCTTCGTTTGTGGAATCCACTCCGTGGGACGAAAACCGCCCATGAAGATCGCCTGCAGGCGGTAGTAATCGGCCTGTGGAATCGGGTCGAATTTGTGGCTGTGGCAGCGGGCGCACTGGACCGTCAGCCCCATCGTCGAGGAACAAACAATCTGCAGGGTGTCAAACATGGTTGGATAGAAGTATTTGCCCGCGGCATTCTTGATCCCGGAAAAGTCAGGGCGGCTGGCATCAGCGGCCGTCCGCAAAAAACCGGTGGCGGTGATCCCCTCCACGACATCGTCCGGCAGTCGATCCATCGTCTCAAATGCTGTCCAGTAACCGGTCAGTTCGTCACCTGCGATCTGCTCCTGCAAAAAACGATCGTAGGGCTTGTCGTCGTTGAACGCGCGGAGAACGTAGTCGCGATAACGATAAGCCAGCGGCAGAGGCACGTCGGATGACAGCACCCCTGCCGAATCCGTATAGCCGGCAACATCCAGCCAGTGGCGCCCCCAATGCTCGCCGTAACGAGGACTCGCCAGCAGCCGGTCGATCATTTGTGCATAGACATCGGGGCCGCCGTCATGACGGATCTGCTCGACTTCCTCCGGCGACGGCGGCAAACCAGTCAGATCAAATGACGCTCGCCGCAATAACGTGGAGTGACTGGCTTCAGGTGCGAACGAGAGTTTCCGATCCTCCAGACTTCTCAGAATAAATGCGTCAATCGGATTTCGGACTTGAGGCTTCGCGGCGACGGCAGGCACCGGAGGACGTACTGGCGGTACGAACGACCATAACTCGACGTCACTAATGTCTTCCGAACGGTCAAGATTGGTCGCGTGCACGATCCCCTCGGCGCCATCATTGATCCACTTCCTAATCATCCCCTTTTCGCTGGCACTCAGTTTCTGGCCGGCGAGAGGCATCTCGTTGGATGAGATCTTTTCATACAACAGACTCGATTCGGCGGCCGCAATTCGTATGGCAGCTCCCGAATCGCCGCCGACCAGCAGCGCGGAAGGTCTTGACAGATTCAGACCGCCCTTCGGCTCGACGCCGGCGTGACAGCGAAAGCACCGTGTTCGGAAGATGGGGAGGATATCGTGTTCGAACGTCAACTCCTCATTCTTCTCAACCGCCGCAGTTTCGGCCGCGCATGCTGATTGGTGCGACAAGACACCACAGACGCCGATGATTGCGGTGACAAGGACGCGAAACGGCTTCGCAGCGAAAAGTCCAGATTGGTTCATCGACCGTACTTCCGGTCCTGCTCTACCGGATTGAATTTGGAGCGACCTTATGACGGATCAAACGACGGATCTTCATTGAGAACTG
>JBDOMX010001110.1:0-6113 GCA_039831615.1 Planctomycetaceae bacterium | reverse complement strand
CTGCCGAGGCTTACATACTGACCAAGGATGAAGGCGGTCGTCACACGCCGTTTTTTACCAACTACCGGCCGCAGTTTTACTTCCGCACGACGGACGTGACTGGGGTTGTGTCGTTGCCGGACGGGACCGAGATGGTGATGCCGGGGGACAATGTGTCGATGACGGTTGAGCTGATAGCACCGATTGCCATGGACGAGGGATTGCGGTTTGCCATCCGTGAAGGCGGTCGCACGGTTGGCGCCGGCGTGGTCGCCAGCGTCATCGAGTAATTTAGAATTAATTTGGGTCGGACCCAAGAAATCGGACATTGGAATGAATAGTCAAAATATACGAATTCGCCTTAAGGCATTCGACCATCGTGTGCTGGATCAGTCCACGGGCGAAATCGTAAATACCGCACGCCGGACAGGTGCGCGGGTGCGCGGTCCTATTCCTTTGCCCACTCACATTGAAAAATACACCGTATTGCGTTCACCGCACATTGATAAGAAGTCGCGTGAGCAGTTTGAGATCAGGACTCACAAGCGGCTCATTGATATTTGTCAGCCGACGGGGAAAACAATTGACGCTTTAAACAAGCTGTCTCTCCCGGCCGGGGTCGACATTAAAATCAAAGCAACAGCTGGGGCCTGATTCGGTCTCGGGTTGATATTGTGTCATTCTTGCTTCGGTAGACTGCGCTCAGCGTGCAGTCGGCGGACGCGTTTTACTTTTTGATTGTCGCGCTGGTGCGTGTTATGCCTGTTGGGTTGCTTGGAAAAAAAATTGGTATGACGCAGGTCTACGCCGACGGTGGGGTGGTAATCCCGGTGACGGTTGTTGAGGCGGGTCCGTGCGTTGTAACTCAGGTACGAACCATTGATCGCGATGGGTACGATGCTGTTCAGTTGGGGTTTGGTGAGAAGCCGCGGCGGTTGGCCAGTCGCGCCGATCGAGGTCAGGTGGCTGACATTGGTGGCCGCCGTCAGCAGGTGCGTCAGGCAGCTGGTCAGGCAGTTTTGTTGAAAGCGGGTTGTGAGCCTCGTCGGTTTACTCGGGAATTTCGTTGTGAAAACGCTGAGCACGGGTTGGAGGTCGGTCAGGTTCTGACGGCGGCTGATCTGGCTGAATGGCAGTGGGTGGATGTGATCGCGCAATCTCGCGGTCGCGGTCATGCAGGTGTGATGAAGCGGCACAACTTTTCCGGCCAGCGGGCGACTCACGGCGTGAAGCGTGTGCATCGTCATGGTGGGTCGATCGGTCAGAGTGCCGATCCTGCCCGGGTTGTGAAGGGCACTCGCATGTCGGGGCGGTACGGCGGGGTTCGTGTGTCGGCTCGTAATCTGCGTCTTGTTCGTGTTGATGCTGAAAACAATGTAGTTTTGGTTCGTGGTGCTGTTCCGGGCCCTGCGGGTGGTTTTGTCTTGCTGCGTCATTCTGCGAAGAACCGCAAGTAGTTGTGGGTGCTGAAATGATTTCGGTTTCAATTCGAGATATGTCCGGCAGTGAATCGGGTACTTACGAATTTGATTCGGCGGATTTGGCCGACGGGATCAATCGTCAGTTGCTGCATGACGCTGTAGTCATGTATGAGGCGAATCGTCGCGTGGGGACTGTTCAGACGAAGTCTCGCGGTATGGTCCAGGGAAGTACCAGAAAGCTTTATCGGCAGAAGGGAACTGGACGGGCACGTGCCGGGAATGCGCGGACGCCCGTTCGTCGCGGGGGTGGTCACGCCTTCGGGAAAAAACCGCGTGACTACAGTTATCGGATGCCTCGCAAGTCACTTCAGCTGGCCATGAGGATGGCGTTGCTGAGTAAGTTTCAGGATGGTCAGGCGATTCTGTTGTCGCAGTGGGATTGCAGCGAGCCCAAAACCAGGGTGGTGGCCCAGTCGCTCAGGTCACTTGGTGTGGCGGATGGCTCCGTGTTGTTGACGACAGACTGCGTGGATGGAAATTTGTGGCGTTCAGCCCGTAATATTGAAGGCGTCAGGGTCATGCCGGCAGGTGACCTTAATGCCTGGGATTTGTTGCGGCATCGAAATCTCGTTGTGACGGTCGCGGCGATGGATCAGTTGCTCGGTCGGTCATCCGCTGTAACGGCTTGATGGGAGCAGGTGAATCGTGGTTGGTACAGTAAAGTCAGGAATTCGACTCCAGTCGCACCAGGTGATCAAGCGGCCTCTGGTGACGGAAAAAGGAATGCATGCTTCAGAGCGTCTGAACGCTTACAGTTTTGAAGTGCATCCAATGGCGTCCAAGGTTGATATTAAGCGTGCGGTTGAAGAGTTGTGGGAAGTTCGAGTTGACTCCGTCAGGACACAGAACCGCAAGGGGAAGCCGCGTCGTCATCGAACCGCGTTGGGGCGGACTCGGAATTGGAAAAAAGCAGTCGTCAAGCTGCACGATGAGGATCGCATTGCGTTCTTTTGATTCGGCTGGCTGATTGCGTGTGGACGCTTCCGGTTGGCGTGGTGTGTTGTGTTCTTCTTAGTGAGTTGTTGCAGGGTAGTTACGATGGGAATTCGTCATTACAAACCGGTCACCCCTGGGCGTCGTGGCGCATCGGTGTGTGATTTTTCTGAATTGACCGATCGCTCGAAGCGTCCGGAAAAATCACTGACGAAGCGCGCCAGGAAAACTGGTGGTCGAAATAACCAAGGTAAGATTACGTCTCGTCATCGTGGGGGTGGCCATAAGCGGTTGTACCGTATGATCGATTTTAAGAGAACGAAGGACGGGGTGCGGGGGACGGTGACGCATATTGAGTACGACCCAAATCGCACGTGCAGGATCGCGCTGATTCAGTACGAAGACGGTGAAAAGCGTTATATTCTGGCCCCGAGTGGATTGGCGGCTGGGGCGGTGGTTGAGAGCGGCGAAGCAGTGGAGCCGAATGTTGGTAATTGCGCTCCGTTGAGTGCGATTCCGCTCGGCACGATGGTTCACAATGTTGAGATGCAGCCTGGTCGGGGTGGTCAAATGTGCCGCAGTGCGGGAACGTCTGCCAAGCTGAATGCTCGTGAGGGGCGTTGGGCTCAGGTAACGTTGCCGAGCGGTGAGGTTCGCCGGGTTCCCAGTGCCTGTCGGGCAACGATTGGTGAGATCGGAAATTCAGAGCACAGTAGTATTGTTCTTGGCAAGGCTGGCCGGAAGCGTTGGTTGGGCCGTCGGCCGCATGTTCGCGGAACGGCAATGAATCCGGTTGCTCATCCGATGGGTGGCGGAGAAGGGCGGAATTCAGGTGGTCGTCATCCATGCAGCCCGACTGGAGTTCCTGCGAAGGGTGGTCGGACTCGCAAGAAGGGAAAGGCTTCCTCGAAGGCAATTGTTCGTCGTCGTCGGTCACGACGTTACGGTGAAGTTAAAGTGTGATGGCAAGGGGTGCGGCTTCAGTTTCTAAGAAATAACCGGGTGGCGTCCGGCTCAGAAGGCAGTTGACAATGGGGCGTTCACTCAAAAAGGGTCCGTATATTGATGAAAAGCTTTCTCGTAAAGTTGAGAAGCTGAACGCGACTGGTCGTAAGGAACCGGTGAAAACGTGGGCTCGTAGTTGTACGATTTCACCGGATTTCATCGGGCATACGTTTCTCGTTCATAATGGCCGCGCCCATCTGAATGTATATGTGACTGAAGATATGGTGGGTCATAAGCTTGGTGAATTTGCGGCCACTCGGACATTTCGCGGTCACGGTGCCAGGGGTAAGAAGTAGTCATGGCTTTGGTTAAAGCAATTCATCGTCACGCCCGAATTTCAGCAACCAAGATTCGGCCTTTTGCTGATATGGTTCGTGGGATGACAGCGGAGCAGGGTTTACTGGCGTTGGCTTTTGCGCCGAACCGTGGTGCTCGGTTCCTGGAGCAGGTGCTGAAGAGCGCGGTGGCAAATGCGGAAGACCGAGGAGTTCGGAGTCCGGACCGCTTGAAGATTCTGGAGTGTCGAGTGGATGGAGGGCCGATGATGAAACGCATTCGACCACGTGCTCGTGGGATGGCATTTACGATTCGTCGGCGGACTGCACATATCCATGTCGGGGTTGACGCTCCGGAGCTTGGTTAACCACTTTGACCGAAGATTTGCAGCAGGAAAAAGGTTGAGTCATGGGACAGAAAGTCAGGCCCACTGGATATCGTGTTGGGGTGATGGAGAACTGGAGGAGTCGCTGGTTCGCATCGAAAAAGGAGTTTGGTGACCTGCTGGCCGAGGACTATAAGATCCGCCAGTTCGTGAGCACGAAGTATCAATTTGCAGAAATTGCACGTGTAGAAATCGAGAGGACGCGTGATCAGGTGGTGATTCATCTGTTCACGGCGCGACCGGGCGTCATTATCGGTCGCAAGGGACAGGAGATTGACAGGCTCAAGGGTGAACTGGAGGATCTGACGGGGCGCCGAATGGATCTGAAGATCGTTGAGATTTCCAATCCAAATCGTAATGCAAAACTGGTCGCTGATAAAGTGGCTCAGCAGTTGTCCAAGCGAGGAAGTTTTCGGCGTGCAATCAAGAAGACGTTAGAGGAAGTGATGAGTTCCGGCGTCTATGGTGTAAAGATTGAAATGTCTGGGCGTCTGGGCGGTGCCGAGATGTCACGTAAAGAGAAAGCAAGTCGAGGTTCAATCCCTCTGTCCACATTGCGGCGCCATATCGATTATGGATTCACCGCCGCTAAGACATCACAGGGCATTATTGGTGTCAAGGTGTGGATTGATCTCGGCGACTATTCGGACGAGGAGACGGCAGATGGCATTAATGCCAAAACGGGTCAAGCACCGAAAAAGCCAAAGAGGACGTATAAGAGGTAATGCGACGCGCGGGAACACCGTTGTGTTTGGTGAGTTTGGCCTCCAGTCACTGGATCCAGGCCATGTTACGGCACAGACGATCGAAGCCTGCCGAATTGCAGCAACTCAGTACGTACGTGGAATTGGCAAAGTTTATATCCGGATTTTTCCACAGAAGTCAGTGACGTCTCGTCCGCTGGAGACCCGCATGGGTAAAGGCAAGGGGGAGCCGGATCGGTGGGTGGCGGTGGTCAAACCGGGTACAGTTCTGTTTGAGTTGAAGGGTGTGTCGCAAGAAGCGGCGCGCGAGTGTTTTAATCGTGTTGCGCACAAGTTGCCGGTCAGGGTTCGACTGGTCGGCCGGCGTCCGGAAGTGCATTGAGCTGTCAGGTTGTTGAAGGGTAAATGGGTCATGGCGACCGCGAATGTTCTTCGAGAAATGTCAGATGAGCAATTGGGGCACGAATTGCGTGAAACTCAGCAGTCGTTGTTTCGTATCCGGTTTCAGTCGGCGACGGAGCGCAACGATACGCCGAGTAATGTTCGGAAGTTGCGGCAGACGATCGCACGCATTAAGACGATCCAGCGGGAACGGGAACTGGTTGGTGGCGTTGCCGATCAGTAAGTTTGTTTGGTTTTCTTCGTAAAGCAGTCGTTGGCGATGAAAAGAGTCCTCCGTGGTACCGTGACGAGTGACAAGCGCGATAAGACGCTGCGTGTCGATATCGAGCGCCGGTTTCGCCACCGTAAGTACGGCAAGATTGTGCGGTCTCGACTGGGTTGCCAGGTTCATGACCCGGACAATACGGGTCGAATGGGTGATTTGGTCGAAATCGTTGAGTCGCAGCCAATTTCGAAAACGAAACGATGGCAGTTGGTACGAGTTATTCAGGCCGCTAGTGACGCGTCAGTGGCAGCAGGTGAACTGGACGCGGCGGCTGCAAAGCAGGCGGAACAGGTTGCGAGTGAATCTTAGGGGAATGACGGTCCGCCCGATGTGACTTATACCATGGTAGATGGACGTTGGGGTGGATACCGAAATTGGCGAAGAGCAGACGGGACACCGCGTCTCGCGGCAAAACAAAAAAATGCAGTGGCTCCGGCCCAAAGTGGCGGTATGTCGGTGAGGTGACGCAATGATACAGATGCAGACAGTTCTGGATGTGGCAGATAACTCGGGTGCGAAGGTTGTGCGCTGCATTAAGGTGCTGGGTGGGTCGCGTCGGCGGTACGCCAGTTTAGGTGACGTCGTGGTGCTCAGTGTGCAGAAAAGTCTGCCTGGGAGTGCTGTGAAATCCGGATCCGTTGTGCGAGGTGTCGTGGTTCGATGTCGAAAGGCAACGCGTCGCG
>JBDOMX010000426.1:0-6118 GCA_039831615.1 Planctomycetaceae bacterium | reverse complement strand
CGCACATACCAATCGATTCATCGCCCATGTCGATCAACGTCGCGTGATTCCTGACGATCCGATTCACATGTTTCAGGTAGCGGGATTGGACATTGAATCAGACGTCCCGGATTTCGGACGACTGCCCCACGTGTCACATGAGGTTATCACGGTGTTTCGCGGAGTCGAGCACACCGCCGGATTCAATATGCACCCCTACATAACGCATCATGCCGGGCAGTATTGGGCCATGTGGAGCAGCAATCGGGTCCGTGATCTGCAGTCAGGACAGCATGTTCGCTATTCCACGAGCGCCGACGGTATTCATTGGGCGGATGCTCGAATGATGATGGCGTGGGAGGACGAAGCACAGATGCGTTACTTTGCCCGTGGATTTTGGAAACGAGATGGACAGCTCATTGCTTTGGCAGCGTACGACGAGGCCGTTCGCCCGCTGTTTGGGTCAGGCCTGGAATTGCGTGGTTACCGCTGGAACATGGAAGTCGGGGAATGGGAAAAGCCTGTCGTCGTGGCCGACGACACGATCAACAATTTTCCACCCAGTCGCCTTCCCTCTGGGGAATGGATGATGTCACGCCGTGATCATCGAATGCAAAAATCGATGCTCATAGGTGGTGTCGGGTCAGTCGCTGACTGGGAGGAGTTCCCAATCGCGGTCCCGACAGACGGTGCGCGACTTGATGAACCATTTTGGTGGCAGTTGCCGAATGGGTCATTGTCTGCAGTGTTTCGCGATGGGTCGAAGTCACGCCGACTGTACCGTGCTTTCAGTCGAGACAACGGCCGGAGCTGGGAGACGCCGATACGGACCGATTTTCCGGATGCCACTGCCAAGTTCAATGTGCTGCGTCTGAGCGATGGGCGCTACGTGCTCGTGTCTAATCCGAATCCCAATGGAAAACGTATTCCGCTTTGTTTGTCACTTTCGAATGACGGAGTCGTTTTCGATCGCATGCTGATTCTTCGCGATACCGGCACGGTTTTTCGGTATGCCGGCAAAAGCCCGGGTTATGCTGGCTATCACTATCCACATCTGTTGGAGCATGAACAATACCTTTACATTATCCACGCAGAAAACATGGAAGACATCGTTCTCCTGCGTGTTGCATTGGCAGATCTTGCCGAGGAATAGTCAGAACTCGCTGGTCTCGACTGTTGCGAAATCGCGATGATGATGCAACTTGCTCAGGCCAGTCGCACACCTGAATCCATTACCGATACGGTGCCACATCACTGCTGTGTCTTGCCGGCGGGTGCATCGTCGCCATGCGATGTGATCGTTTCAGGCTGACGAATCCCTGTCGATCCCCTCGCGCTTTAAGTGGATGGAATTCCGCATACAGACCAGGAACAGGACCATGAAAGAAACACTGCCGCGTACAATCAGCCGGCCAATGCAGTTAAATGGTGGCTCGGCGATTGGCATCAGCAACCGGTGGGACAAGAGTCAGTATTGTTCAATTCTGACCAGGGCTGGGATCGTTGGTTGTGGCGTCTACGACATGGAGACCGCCGCCACGTTTGACCAGGCGATCGCAATCGCACGAGGAACTCCGGCAAGTCCTTTGGTCGAACCGGAAGACCTTCTTGATGCGAAGATCGTCGACGCCAGTCCGAAAGCCAGATCGTTCGGCATCGCTGTCGGGATGACGGGGCGGGAAGCAGCGGAGATCATGCTGGCAATTCATTCGGAGAAGGGCGACACGGTTCGAGCGCCGATCCAGGTCAAACAGCTCGACCACGTGACGATCATCGTTGAGGACCTGGAACGCAGTCGAGAGTTCTATACCGGTGTCCTTGGGATGCAGGTCGTTGACCGGCCCGATTTTTCGTTTGACGGACTTTGGCTTCAGGCTGGTGGCACACAGGTGCACCTGATGATCGATCATCAGGAATGTGCCGATCCAGGTTACCCGAATATCACGCCGGAAACTCTTCCTGGACGGGTACATCACTTCGCTTTTGAGGTCCACGATGCGCATGAAGCCACTGATCGGCTCAAAGAACATGGTGTCCGGATCCAGGGTGGCCCGGTCGCGCGTCCGGACGGCTGCATCCAGGTCTGGTTCTTCGACCCGGACGGACACATCGTCGAAGTATTCCACAGAGTGTAAAACGTCGTCCGCGAAAATGGACGAAATTGTTTCGCGCGAAGTGGCAAACCATGGGGCAAGCGGCAACAGCCAGCGAACTCAGCGTTGATTCGGTGCCCTGCTCCGGTTCGAGGCCCACCGAAATAGCAGAATGTCCCCTTTTATATTTTGCGTCGTGCGCCGGATTGTTCGAGCAGCTGTTGGAGGACTTCGCAGGGTTGGGCGCCCGCAACGGCGTTGTGGGCGACGACGAACGTGGGCACCGAGGTGATTCCACGCGTCCGGGAATGGTGCCAGTCGACGTCGACGGTTTCGCGATACCTCCTGGATGCCAGCACGTCACGGCAGGCTGCTTCCTGCAGGCCGATGCTGGTTGCAATCTTCATAAGACTGTCGATCGAAGCAATGTTGATCCCGTCGACAAAATACGCGCGAAACAGACTGTCGTGAATTGTCTGCCCGCCAGGCTGCGTGACGGCGTATGCGGCAAGTTCCTGAGCAAGGCGGCTGTTATACGTCATGGTGCGATCGGCATACGGCAGGCCTTCGGCATCCATCAAAGCCTTCATGCGGGCCTGCGCTGCTGATATGTCGATGCCGCGGCCGGCGAAGAGCTGCTCCAGTGTCAATCCTTCCGGCGGAGTTTCCGGATGCAGGGGGAAATGTACGAAGCGGACGTCGATGTCCCATGCGGTACGCTGTTTTTCAATACGCACGGTACTGAGGTAGCACCATGGTCAGATGTAATCCGAGTAGATCTCCGGCAGGACGCGTTTCATCTCAGACTTCATTACCTTGACGTGAGGGGACGAGCTTCCACTCAAACTGGATGTGCGGCGCGATCCTCAGAGTGGGTTGGTGACTCTCCCGATCGGTACTGTCGTATCAAGCCAAAATGCCTTTCACGACGGTTCCATGGACATCGGTGAGCCGAAAGTCGCGGCCCTGGTGTCGATAAGTCAGGCGTTCATGGTCGACTCCCAGTTGCTGCAGAATGGTTGCATTCAGGTCGTGAATGTGTACAGGGTCTTCGACGACGTTGTAGCTGAAATCGTCTGTCTTGCCATAGTCCGTGCCGCCCTTGATCCCGGCCCCCGCCATCCATTTGGTGTAGCATCGAGGATGATGGTCGCGGCCGTAGTTTTCCCTGGATAACCCGCCCTGGCAATAGATCGTGCGACCGAATTCTCCTCCCCAGATTACCAGAGTATCGTCCAGCAGGCCCCGCTGTTTCAAATCCTGCACCAGCGCATAGCATGGCTGGTCGATGATTCCACACTGACGTCGAATATCTTTGGGCAGGTTGCCATGCTGGTCCCACTGGCGGATAAAGACCTGAGTGAACCGGACACCACGTTCGGCCATGCGGCGGGCCAACAGACAATTTGCCGCAAACGTTCCGGGTTTGGAAACATCCGGTCCGTACATCTCCAGCGTTTCTTTGGATTCATCCGAAATGTCAGTCAACTCGGGAACTGACGTCTGCATGCGATAGGCCATTTCATACTGCGCAATCCGCGACTGGATCTCGGGATCGCCGACCTCGTTGTACCGCTCGGCATTCAGACGTCCCAGTTCATCCAGCATTCGTCGACGCATGGCCGCGGACATGCCGTCAGGGTTGGACAGATAAAGAACCGGGTCGCCGGTTGAACGCAGACTGACACCCTGATGCCGAGTGGACAGGAAACCCGATCCCCACAGCCGCGAGTACAGTGCCTGACCGCCAAAGCCACCGTTGACAGTCGAATGCAGAACAAGGAACGCCGGCAGGTTTTGATTCATACTGCCCAGACCGTAAGAGAGCCACGCACCTGTACTTGGCCGACCCGGCAACTGGCTGCCGGTTTGGATGTAGGTGATTGCGGGGTCGTGGTTGATGGCCTCGGTGTGAATCGTTTTGATGACGGCCAGATCGTCAACCATCTTCGCGGTGTATGGCAGCAGCTCGCTGACAGATGTTCCACAGGAACCGTGACGTCGGAATCGAAAGATCGAAGGCGCAATCGGGAAACGATTCTGTCCCGATGTCATCGTGGTAATTCGCTGTCCGTTGCGCACTGAATCCGGCAGGTCCTTATCAAACCAATCGTCCATCTTCGGCTTGTAGTCCCACATGTCCAGCTGTGACGGCGCACCCGACATGAACAGGTAAATCACGCGTTTGGCTTTTGCGGCCAGGTGGGGAAGGCCGGGAATGCCTCCAGTGGGGCCGGATGTTTCGCCGGAATTGTCAGCAAAGAGTTGCGGATTGACGAGCGACGCCAGGGCTGCGGTACCAATTCCGGTCGACATCCGACCGAAGAAGTGACGCCGAGTTTCAATGAGCTCGGATTCTCGGATGGGATTCATTGCATGCCTTCTTTTGGAGCATCCATTCGAGGGACTGGAATGCGTCGGCCGTCTCGGCGGACACGACATATTCCAGCTACCCTCTTGTTACAGTTTCACTCAGATTCAACAGCAGGTGCGTGACCATCGACCACGCGGCCAGTTCGGCGGGGTCAAGTTGATCGTTTCGGGGCGATTCTCCAGCGGCCAGCAACTTTGTTGCTGACTCCGGGTCGCTCCTGAATTGACGGAGATACTCATCGAGCAAATTCGTCATTATCTGCAGCTCGGTGGTGTTGGGTCGCCGATTCAAAACCGATCGAAATGCGAACGTCGCACGTTCGTCGACGTTCGCTCCACATTCCGTCATGACTCGCTCAGCGAATTTCCGAGCTGCCTCGACATACTGCACATCATTCATCAGGACCAGTGCCTGGAGTGGAGTGTTCGTGCGGGCACGCCGAACCTGACACGTTTCACGGTCGGGTGCATCGAACGTGGCCATCGACGGCGGTGGGACGGTACGTTTCCAGAACGTGTACATACTTCGGCGGAACAGTTTGTCGCCCGTATCCTGGACAAACGTGGACGTATTGCTGCCGCCGAATCCAACCGGCTTCCACAAACCGGCCGGTTGGTACGGTTTGACGCTCCTGCCGCCGATCGTTTTGATCAGCAGGCCGCTGACGGCCAGTGCCTGATCGCGAATCACTTCGGCATCAAGTCGGAACCGAGGGCCACGGGCGAGCAGGCGATTCTCCGGATCCGTGGACAGTTTTTCGGGCGTCACACGCGACGACTGTTGATAAGTGGCTGACAGCACGATTTGTTTGAGCATGCGTTTGACGTTCCAGCCGGATTCGACGAAGTCCATCGCCATCCAGTCCAGCAATTCCGGATGCGACGGCTGTGCGCCCTGCACCCCAAAGTCTTCCGAGGTCTTCACTAAACCGATTCCGAAGAATTGCTGCCAGAATCGATTGACCGTAACACGCGATGTGAGCGGATGCTGCGGCTGAACCAACCATTGCGCCAGGCCCAAACGATTGGCTGGTGCCTCTGCAACGGGTGAAGCCAGCCATTCAGGAACGGCCGACGACACCTCCTCGCGTTTCTCCGTGTACTGACCTCTTTCCAGAATATGAGCCTGCCGAGGCTCGGCACGATCTTCCATGACCAGGGTGGCGGGAATGGTTTTGTCCAGGTCATCCAGCTGCTTTTTTAGTGCCGTCTGCCGGGCCACTGGTTCCGCCAGCTTCTCCTGCGTCTCCGGATGCACGTGCTTGAGGAAATGACGCGTCAACTGTTCCGATTGCTCGGGTGTCCGTTCGGAGCTTTCAACTTTTAGCAGCTCCTGAATTTCACCGGGAAGCTGCGGATCTGTGGTATTCGCCTGAAACTGCTCCCAGGCGAAGAGAGACCGCTGTTGTTCGTCCGACAGTGCCATGGAAACGATTCCGGCAGTGTCCCAGTGAACGGTGCCTCCGACCTGTGTGAACGCCCAGCCGTTTAATTTTGATCCGGGTGCCAGGCCCACGGCTTCGGCAGCGACTTCCAGACGGACCCACTTTCCGATCTCAGGTCGTTGGCCCATTTGTCGGTTTGAAGCATCGTTGCGACCGGCCCCAAACGCCTTGTCGGCTCCCCACGTCGCTCGATGTTCCCACTTGCCATCGTTGAATTGCAGCTGCAGT
>JBDOMX010000262.1:0-6119 GCA_039831615.1 Planctomycetaceae bacterium | reverse complement strand
CCGCCATCCGCAACATTCTGCATCGACTGGCCGGCGAAGGGGTGCTCGATCACATCCCACGACGCGGCTGGTGTTTGCGGCCGTTTCGGCAGGACGACCTGCAGGCATTCATCGAAGTGCGTGAGGTGCTGGAACTGAAAGCACTGGAACTGGCTCGGCCGAAACTTGACCCTGTCGAATTGCAACGCATGCTCGCCTTGAACGAGCCTCCGGCATCGGCCAGCCCCTCATCGAACGTGGATGAGTCTCTGCACGAATACCTGATCTCCACCGCCGCCAACGCGTACATCAAGGACTTCTTCGACCGTCAGGGGCGCTACTACCGGTTGTTGTTTGAGTGGGAAGATCACGCTCACGATGTCGCGATTGAAACCATGCGCCAGCACCACGAAGTCCTGAGCGCATTGTTGCACAAAAACTGGTCCGCGGCGAGGAAAGCGTTGTCGCATCACATCCTCGACAATCACCCGCTCCTGGGCCAGGTGGAAGGTTTTCCGTCACGCCGAGCTGTTCGGATTCGGCGGTCGCGGAGAATGGGAGATGGCTTGAAATGATTGAGCGGTACACAGCCAGCCAGCGTCTGGAAATGACGTCGCAGCGGGGACCAGGAGCGACTCTTGTACAGAAACGCATCCGCTGCAGCCTTGTACTGTGTGTTCTTTCCGGGGCGTTTGCAGCACAGACGACTTGCGCACAGGCTGATTCGAAAACGAAAGAGCCAACCCGAAAGAGCGTCAATTACCTGACGGACATCAAGCCGCTGCTGCATGAGAAGTGTTTTTCCTGCCACAGCGCGCTCAAGCAGGAAGGCGGACTGCGACTGGATGCGGCGAGCCTCATTCAACAGGGCGGTGACAGCGGGCCAGCTTACGTCGCCGGCGTGGTTGGCAAGAGCCTCATTCTGGAACGAGTCACCGATGACGACGACAACCGGATGCCGCCCACGGAAGACGGCCCGCGGCTGACGGCCAAAGAGGTCGCCACGCTGACCACCTGGATCCAATCCGGAGCCGCAGCGCCCGACGAAGCGATTCCCGATGATCCCTTGCGGCACTGGTCGTTTCTGCGGCCCGTCAAAGCGGATGTACCGAGCATCCCGGCTGGCTGGATTCGCAGCGACATCGACCGCTTCCTCGCCGCCGAACATCAGCGTGCCGGAGTCAGCGCCGTCGGCCAGACATCGCGATCGATGCTCCTGCGGCGCGCTTCTCTTGCACTGACTGGCCTCCCGCCGACTCTGGCCGAACGGCGAGCGTTCCTCGACGACAAAGCGGAAGCGGCTTTCGAGAATGCCGTCGACCGTTTACTGGCCAGTCCTCGATACGGCGAGCGGTGGGCTCGGCACTTCATGGACATCTGGCGGTACAGCGATCCGTCCGGCTACGTCAAGGAGATTCGCGACAGCCGCCAGCACATCTGGCGGTGGCGAGACTGGATTGTCGAGTCGCTCAACGCAGACAAACACTACGACCAAATGATCGTCGAGATGCTCGCGGCGGATGAAGCCTCGCCCGAGGATCAGCCTGCGCTGCGGGCGACAGGATTCCTCGCGCGAAACTGGTACAAGTTCAACCGAAACGTCTGGCTCGACAATATCGTCGAGCATTCTACGAAAGCGTTTCTCGGCCTCACCGTGAACTGTGCCCGCTGTCACGATCACAAGTACGACCCGCTCGAGCAGCAGGGCTACTACCGCATGCGGGCGATTTTCGAGACGCATGACCTCCGCGATGATCCGCTGCAACTGGCGTCGGCCGGTTCAGCGAACGGAATGCTGGTTCGCGCCTACGATGCTCATCTGGATCGCAAGACGTTTACGTTTCTGCAAGGAAATGAGAATCGTCCGGACAAAGCCTCGCTGCTTCCCGGACTGCCGGAGCTGTTCGGCGAACTGTCGGTCGAACCTGTTCTACTTCCGGTCACGGCCTGGTATCCGGCACTGCGAAAGGAAAACCGTGCTGCGACACGTGCGGCGGCGCGAGCAAAAATCGCTGCTACCGATTCCGCACTCAAGAACGCACGGATGGCGCTGGCGGCCTCGCTGAAAAAACTGGCCGACTTTCAAGAGCCGCAACCGGGGAGCGGTAAACTGACCAAGCCGAAACCAGCCGCCGGCAAGGCCGTGTTGAACGATGATTTCTCAAAGCTGAATGCTGCTCAGTGGAAAGTTGAAGGTGGCAAGTGGTCGGTGAAGGATGGGCGAGTCGTCCAGTCCAGCGGCGCGACAAAGCAGCACCGTCTGGTTTCATCGATCGATCACCCACGCGACTTTCGAGCGAAGCTGCGACTGCGAATTACCGGCGGCGACATGTACCGATCCGTCGGCCTCGGATTTGACGGGCATGAGCTGGCGATGAATGCCGTATATCTTTCCGTTTCCGGGCCGAAGGTGCAGTTCACCAGCCAGGGAACTGACGGCCGCTGGCAATACCCGGCCGGCGGAATGGCGCATCACGCGATCAAGGTCGGTCAGGATTACGTGCTCGAACTGGCGGTGAAGGACCAGTTGTTGAACGTGCTGATCGATGGCGAATTGAAAGTCGCTTACAACCTGCCGAAGCGCAAAGCCGGCCGAATTTCGGTCTGGGCTTTCTCCGCGACCGCCGAATTCGATCAGCTGGACGTGACGACACTGCCACCGGAAACACAGCTTGAGCCTGCAGTGGGAGGCTCGGCAGCGCCACCAAAATCGCTCACGAGAGAAGACCTCCAGCTGGCTTTGAAAGTTTCCGAAGCGGCAGGAAAGGTCGCCGGCGCACAGCGTCTCGCGGCGCAGTCCGCAGCGGCCTCACTCGAAGCACGCATCGCGGCGGAGACCGTGAAGTTTGGACTGGCTGAGGGCCACGCCGATACAGTGGCCGCGGAAGCCGGGCGTGCGACACGTCAGCACGCCGTCGATCAGTTTTCTGAACAGGTCGCCCAGGCTCAGTTGAAAACTGAGCAAGCTCGGCAGAAGCAGGCGACTTCACCGGCGGCCGCTCAAAAGAAAGCGACATCGGAACTTCAGGCAGCGGAAAAACAGCTTGAAGATTTGCAGAAGAAGCTGACTGCCGCCAAAGGGCAACTCCACAACGGCTCGACCCAGTACGCAGCATTGGGGCCGCAGTATCCGAAGACCAGTTCCGGCCGTCGGCTCGCCTTTGCGCGGTGGATCACGGATCGCAAGAATCCGCTGGCGGCGCGAGTTCTCGTCAATCATGTCTGGCTGCGTCATTTCGATGCGCCGCTTCTGGAACGCGCATTCGATTTCGGACTGCGATCTGAGAAACCGCGTCACGCAGCGCTGCTCGACTGGCTGGCGGTGCAGTTCATGGAAGACGGCTGGAGCCTGAAGAAGCTTCACAAGCGGATCGTCATGTCCGGCGTTTATCGACTGAGTTCTTCACCGAAGGCAGCTTCGGCCGCGACGCGGGCGGCCGATCCGGACAACCACACGCTGTGGCGCATGAATGCCCGTCGGATGGAAGCCGAAGTCGTGCGGGACAGCTTGCTGTCGCTGGGAGGCAGCCTGGATCTGACGGCGGGCGGCCCGCCCATCGAGCATACGCAGGGGCAAACCGTGCTCCGCCGCAGCCTGTACTTCCGTCAGGACAAGGAACGACAGATGACGTTCCTCAGCCTGTTCGACGGGGCCAAGGTCAACGAGTGCTATCAGCGAAAATCAACGGTCGCTCCCCAACAGGCCCTCGCCATGTTCAACAGCCAGATCGCCGCCGGGCAGGCTAAGAAGATCGCAGACGCTCACGAAAAACTTAACGGCGGCGCGTTCGTCGCAGCATTGTTCGAACACGTGCTCTGCCGCGAACCGTCCGACGCGGAACTCACCGAGTGCGTGCAGTTTCTGACCGGTTTCGACGGCAGCACAGAGGCGCGACGTCAGCTCGCACTGGTGATGCTGAACCACAACGACTTCGTCACGATTCGATGATGTCGATCGAAAACTCACGGGAATTATCCATGAACGATCTCGCGAAACCCCGACGACAGTTTTTCTCCGACATGGGAACCGGCTTCGCCTCGCTGGCTTTGGGAGCGATGCTCCAGCGGGATGGCGTTGGTGCCGAGTCTGGATGGACTCCGCCAGACGGCCTCACCCATTTTGCACCGAAAGCGAAAAGCGTGATCTGGCTGTTCATGGCTGGAGGCGTCAGCCAGGTCGAGACCTTCGATCCAAAGCCCGAGCTGACAAAACATGCCGGCAAAACGATACCCAACACTCCGTTCGCCAGCGTGCTGGAATCGCCCTACATCAAGAATCGCATCGAGCTGGTGAAGGGCGATGCCAACGGGAAAATTTACGACACGCTGTATCCGCTGCAGATCGGTTATCGAAAACGCGGCGAAAGCGGTATCGAAATCAGCGACTGGCTGCCGCACCTGTCCGAGTGCGTTGACGACATGGCGATCGTTCGCTCGATGTGGACGACGGCCAGCAATCACGATGCTCAGCTTCAATTCCATACGGGGCGGAACCGCTTCGACGGATTCTTTCCGACGATCGGAGCCTGGGTGCACTACGGCCTCGGTTCGCTGAACGACAACCTGCCGCAGTTCATCGTCATGGGGAACAAGATCGGAGACTGCTGCGGCGGCAAAGGAACGGAAGGAGCCGATTATCTCGGCCCGGAACACGACGGAGTCACCCTGTCGGTCAACCCGAAGAACCCGCTGCCCTTTGCGATTCCTGCCGCAGGTGCTGGCTCGGCCGAGCGGTTGAAAGCGCAGCGATTGCTCGGTCGGCTCAATCAACTGACGGCGGACGAGTTCCCCGACGATGCAGCATTGGCTGCTCGCATCAAGTCGTACGAGCTGGCGTTTCGAATGCAAACGGCAGTCCCAAATGTCGTGAACTCGGCGGGAGAGACGGCGGCAACGCACCAGCTTTACGGGACGACCGGCGGTCCGACGAAGTCGTTTGGGCAACTCTGCCTGACAGCCCGGCGACTGGTCGAACGCGGTGTGCGGTTCGTGCAGATTTACCACGGCGGTGGCGGAGCCGGGGCCTGGGACGCTCACAGCAACCTGCAGACAAATCACGCAAAGAACTGTCAGCAGATCGATCAACCCATCGCAGGACTATTGAAGGATCTCAAGCAGCGCGGCCTCCTCGACGAGACGCTCGTCGTCTGGGGCTCGGAGTTCGGCCGGACTCCCGGCGGCCAGGGCTCAAACGGGCGAGGTCACCACAACTTCGGCTTTTCCGTCTGGATGGCTGGAGGCGGAATCAAAGGCGGAACAGTCCACGGAGCCACCGACGAACTCGGCTTCCACGCCGTTGAGGATCGGCATTACGTCACCGATATTCATGCCACCGTCATGCAGCAGCTCGGCCTCGATCCGCGCCGTCTCGAAGTCCCCGGCCGCAAACGGCTGGAAGTCGACTATGGTCACCCCATCGAAGACATCATTGCCTAGTGAGCGCACGCACCTCGCTCTCAGCTCAAAACTGCAGATCGAGGCCTCCGCTCCGCAATACCATGATCGGCGCACCCCGTGCGTCGATCGCAGCAGCAGCACAGTGCATTCGGGAACGCCGGACAACGAGCTCCGTTGGCTCAAGCACCCCCGTTGACATCATGCATGTCACGGGTTCCAGTCCTGTTTCTCGTACGCGAAACCCCGCAGAACACTCCGCTTTTCGCTTTTTTTCCGCAACGGCCACTTGCGTTTTGCGAAACGGTGCGTTGTCATTCTGCGACCTGCTGCCGCGCATGTGCAGCGCGCCGACACAATCCATACCGGGGGAGGTCGCAATCATGCCTGTGAGTGGTCGCGGTCCCATCCTGCAATCTTGGCTCCGCAATTTGCTCGTGTTTGTCGATGCGCGTGTCCAGCGACAGTGCACGAACATGTTGTCCGTCGCCGGTCGGCATGGTCCACCGATCGAGTGGACCCCTTCCCCTGCGCTTGCTTGAGGCCGTGATGGGGTTCAGGTGCGGCGGACACACGCGGTCGGGTCGCACTGTCAGCTCAAACGACAGGAATTCCGCAGTCCGGAACCGACGGTGTCTCGGTTTTCCCATCGTAACGGATTCCTGCGACACGCGTGGGCGTCGTCACGGATCACCGATTGTGGCGCAGATGTGCCGAGCCAACATTTGCCCTTTCCCAGGATTGTC
>JBDOMX010000752.1:0-6125 GCA_039831615.1 Planctomycetaceae bacterium | reverse complement strand
GTCGCGTGATTCAACAATGCAAACGCCCGGCGAGCGGGGGACGTCAGTCCCCTGTTTCTGCGTCCGCTCGTCGGATCCCGGTCTGTCCGCCATTTTTTGAACGGAAGCCATTCCTGCGTGCCCGCAAATGCCGGCGGCATTTGCCGCCGGCATGCTCATCTGATCCCTCCGTTGTCCCGTTTCTGAACGCACAACGTCACACTGATGAAGCCGCTGCAACCGACGTCGTTTCCCCACAGCTCCGTGCCCCGAATTCGCAGCATCTGCTTGCCACAGCTGTCGGCATTCGTTGTACTGGTGACCGATCTCAAACTCAAACTGGCCGCGATGGCGGCAAATGATTCACCAATCAGTCACTTGCTTCGCTTCACAGAAGGAATTCACCATGTCGAATACACGACGTCAGTTTCTCAGAAAATCTGCCGCGACGGGAACCGCACTTTCGCTCCCGCTGTTCTGGCGTCAGGCTGACGGTGCCCGCCAGCAGGCCAATGACCGCAAGACCGTGGCCTCTGTCGGAGTGGGCGGAAGCCGAGGACGCTACAGTCGCGGCGGCAGTATTGCCATGCAGGCTTCCGAACTGGGGCAAACCATTGCCGTGTGCGAAGTCGACCAGACACACAATGAAGAATTCAATGCGAAATTCGACAACCAGCTCTACATGTTCACTGACTATCGGGACATGCTCGAAAAGACCAGTCCGGATATCGTGACCATCGGCACGCCGGACCACTGGCACACGCCCATCGCCATCGCGGCCCTGCGAGCCGGCGCTGACGTCTACTGCGAAAAACCACTCACGCTGACCATCGAAGAAGGACAGCGCATCAGCCAGGTGGTTAAAGAAACCGGCCGAGTCTTCCAGGTGGGGACCCAGCAGCGTTCTGAAATGGATCTCAAGTTTCTGCAGGCGGTGGCCATGGTTCGCGAAGGATATATCGGCGACAACGTGACAGCTCATGTCGCGGTGGGAGGAGCGCCCGCGGGTGGACCGTTTGAAGCAACGGCGCCGCCTCCGGAACTGGACTGGAATATGTGGCTCGGTCCGGCTCCGGAAGCGCTGTACATGGAAGAACGTCGGAAAATGTTCCGCTGGTTTTTTGAGTACTCCGGCGGCAAGATGACCGACTGGGGCGCCCACCATATCGATATCGCTCAATGGGCTTTGGGAAATGAACACTCTGGCCCCGTGAAAGCCACAGGCATCGGAAAGTTTCCGCCAACGGTCCCGGACAACTTTGACTTCAGCCGCTGGTTGGCCGGCGAAATCTTCCTGCCGAACGGCTACAACGCGCCGATGGAATTCGATATTGAACTCGACTACGGCAACGGCACCAAAATGACGGTGCATGATCATTACAGTCGCGACGAAAGCGATAAGGGTTTCCAAAACGGGATTCTGTTCGAAGGCAGTGCAGGTCGTTTCTTCGTCAATCGAGGCAAGCTCACCGGCAAGCCGGTGGAAAGTTTAACCGAGGCCGACAAACAGAAGCTCGAAGATGTCATGGCCGATCTGTACGGTGGCGAACCGACAAAGCACATGCAGAACTTCTTCAACTGCATCGACAGTCGCCAGGATCCGGTGTCCGACGTCCATACGCATCACCGCACCATGACAACCTGTCATATGTGCAATATCGCGCTGATGCTGCGGAGAGAGCTGACGTGGGATCCCGCCAAAGAAGAATTCATCGGCGATGATCAGGCCAATGCCATGAAAACCAGGCCCAGCCGCCCGGGATTTTCCACCTGAGCGGATTTCAGCGTCATCGATCTCTGAACGTCTGCATGTGCTGAACATGCAGACGTTACTTCTGACCCTGATTGATGCCGGCGCAGCCGCCCTGTCTTACCGCGTCGGCGTTGAGGAACCAGCGCAGGTTCAAGCAGGTGCGGTTATTTTGATTCGTCGGGCAGACGCAGCGGACGACCTGGCGACCGCTCCGGCATCCAGCTCAATCGCGGGGCAAATCCGCCGTTTCCAGCTCGTCGAGCACCAGCAGGACGCCAAAAACTGCTCCGGTGCTGAACTTTGCCCTCGTCACAATTCGGCAGGATGTTCGACGACATCCTCAATCAATGGTGCAGTCTCTTGAGTCTCGTCGCTGAAACCCTTCTAATTTCCTGCAGTCACATGGTTTTGCTGCCAGTCAACGTCAGCTGCCGGTCGAAGTTGACTTCCATCGGCGAAACACATCCTGCGGTTGATCACTGGCAGCAGAAATTCACTCGGCTGGACGTATGGCTTCAGCCCGTTGTCTCCCGGAACCAACAATAAACAGATTCCAGCGGTCATGCTGAGTGACGCGTCGCAGGTCTTGACCAGGGAATCGGAGTAATTCATGTCTGACTGGCTGCAACGATTTGTGGATGATGGCACTCTGGGCGATTCCCAGCTGGAAGAAGCCCGCAGCATGGCGGCCAACGTGGGTATTACCGCGGAAGACGCGCTCGTCCGGCTCGGATACATCCAGAGCATTGATTTGGCCCGTGTGCAGGCCGAACATTTCGGCCACGAGTTCCTGGATCTCGAAGGCAGGCAGATCCCCAACACCATTATTGAGTTGGTCACCGAGTCGCTGGCCCGCGAAAACATTGTGATCCCGGTCGAAGTGGATGGCGACGCCGTTGTCATCGCGATGCACAACCCCAACAACATCGATGTGCTCGACAAACTCCGGTTTATGCTGGACCGGGAGGTCAAGGTCGTCATGGCACCGATGGAATCCATCCAGGGAGCCATCAACCGGCACTATGGGCAGACAGAAACAGAATCTGTCGACACCATGATCTCAGACTTCACCGAAACGCAGATCGATTTTACGGATGTCGAAGCCGCTCGGGCCGCCGAGGGTGACGAAGACGACAGTGCGCCCATCATTCGGCTGGCCAATCTGATTGTCGGCGAAGCCATGCAGATGAGAGCCAGCGATATCCACGTGGAACCGTTCGAAGACAGGATTCGCATCCGTTATCGGATCGACGGGTCTCTCATCGAACGCGACAGTCCGCCCAAACGCCTGCTGGCGGCATTGGTCTCACGTTTCAAAATCATGGCCAACATGGATATCTCAGAGAAGAGACGCCCTCAGGACGGTCGCATCAAGCACCGACTGGGCAATAAAGAATTTGACCTGCGAGTCAGCATTCTGCCGACCAACCATGGTCAGGCGATCGTCATGAGAATCCTGGACCGCGAGAGCATTAAAATCGGGATCCGCAACCTGGGTTTTGGGGAAGACAACTACAGGACGTTCCAGAACGTCATTCGGCGGCCGAATGGCATCTTTCTGGTGACAGGTCCGACAGGGTCCGGCAAGACGACCACTCTGTACAGTGCCATGGGTGAACTGAACCGGCCAGACCGCAAAATCATTACGGCCGAAGATCCGGTGGAGTACTACCTGGCCGGGATCAATCAGGTGCAGGTCAAGCACAGCATCGGACTCGATTTTGCCAAGATCATTAAGGCCATGTTGCGGCAGGCCCCCAACGTCATTCTAGTGGGAGAAATCAGGGATACAGAGACGGGAGAGATGGCAATTCAAGCATCCTTGACTGGACACTTGGTTTTCAGCACACTACACACGAACGATGCGCCCGGAGCCGTTACACGATTGATCGATATGGGAATACAGCCATTTCTGGTCGCCTGTTCACTAATGGCCGTTCTCGCCCAACGGCTTGTGCGCGTAGTTTGCGAGAAATGTCGGGAACCCTATCAGCCGTCTCCGGAGCAGGTCGAATTCTTCAACCTGACTCCTGATGAACTGGAGGAAGGGGACTGGGTGCTGGGGCGGGGATGCGCGGCATGTCAGCACACGGGCTATAAAGGTCGACGAGCCGTCTTCGAATTGATGACGATGAATTCCACGCTTCGCGAAATGGCGTTTAACAGTGAACCAGCACAGAATATCCGCCGCCAGGCTCGGCTGTTTGGCATGAGAACATTGGCGGATGACGCGAAGGACAAGGCCGCTCTGGGCATCACGTCGCTGGCAGAAGTCAGAAAGCTGACCATGGGAGGTCACTAGTGGATTGTCAGGTACAAAATTAGGCTTCGCCCGTAGCTGGAGTCGCCAGACTTCAGGGAACGACTGTCCAAATCACCGAGATGAAATGGTGGATTCCCGCGGGCCGGGTGAAACAAGCAAATGAAGTGTCATCCAGAGGTTAGGAAATGCGGCGGCCATGTCATGGCGACCGCCACCCGTTTCCCGTCAGTTTCTCATTCGATTAACTCCCATCGGCCCGGAAAATCCTGCGAAACCGAAATCTGAGCGTGAGCGCAAAACTATCAACCACGCCGCGTTATTCCAACAATATGGCAACACCTCGTCGAGAGTCCACCACTCGCAAATCGAGCGGCTATGGGCCACTGACTGAACAGGAAACTCGTTAATGGCTCGTCAGCTTCAAATCGACAAGCTTCTTGAGACCGTGTGCCGCGAAGATTTGAGCGACCTGCACATTACGGTGGGACAGCCACCGGTGGTCCGGGCAGGTGGTCGGTTGCGGCAACTGGAAACCAAGACGCTCACCAAGGAAGACACCAGTTCGTTAATGAAGAGTATTACTCCTGAACGCAATCAGCAGGAGCTGCAGGAGGTCGGTGGAACTGACTTTGGTTTCGCTTACGGCGACCAGGCCAGATTTCGCGTGGCCGTGTTTAAACAGCGCGGCATGATCGCCATGTGCCTGCGAAGAATCCCCAGTGAATTCCTCACGTTCGAGCAGCTGGGATTGCCACCGGTTGTGCGCGAACTGATCCAGCGGCCGCGTGGACTGTTCCTGGTGACCGGGCCCACCGGTTCGGGAAAAACAACCAGCCTCGCCAGTATGATCAACTGGATCAACAACAACATGGATCACCACATCATCACGCTGGAAGATCCCATTGAGTACTACCACGATCACAAAAAGTCCACGATCAATCAGCGTGAAATTGGCGTCGACGTTCCCAGTTTTCCGGAAGCTTTGCGTCGCGCTCTGCGAATGGACCCGGATGTCATTCTGGTCGGGGAAATGCGTGACCTGGAAACGATCCAGGCCGCCATCACGGCGGCAGAAACCGGGCACGTGGTGTTCGGCACTTTGCACACCACGGGGGCTCAGGGAACCGTGGACCGAATTATCGACGTGTTCCCGGCGAGCCAGCAGGAACAGGTCAGGACTCAGCTGGCGGGCGCCATCATCGGGATTCTCAGTCAGGCGCTGATGCCACGGAAACCCAAAGGGCTGGTCGCTGCTTACGAAATGCTGGTGGTCACCAGTGCCATCGCGAATCTGATTCGTGAAGGAAAGACCTTCCGCATCAATTCATCCATTCAAACCGGTCGGAAGTTCGGCATGACCCTGCTGGACGACTCTCTGTTCAACCTGTGGAAGAACGGGTTGTGCGAAGAACGCGACGTGATTACACGCTCAAACCATCCTGGCGAAATCCGGGTTCGCATTGAACGAGCGAAACGCGGACTCTTTGACGACGATGATGACGACGACGACGACGATGATGACTTTGATGACTAGTGGTTTGTCAGCATTGAATTTTAGGGTAGCCGGATTCGCCAGAATTCGGAATGCTCGGTCGTTCCCTGAAGTCTGGCGACTCCAGCTACAGACAACAGACAACTGGCAACTGACTCTGCATTTGCCGTACCTCTTAAAACTGTATCAAGCCCATGGCCCAACGTAAGCTCGGACAAATCCTGATCGACCTTGGTTATCTCAACGACGATCAGCTCTGGGATATTCTGGAAGAACAGAAACAGAGTCCCGGTGAAATCATTGGCCAGCTGGCCGTCCGTATGGGGCAGGTGACACAGGAGCAGGTCACCGAGGCCCTGGCAGAACAGTGGGGCATGCCGGTCGTCGAACTGTCCGAGACCAACATTCTCCCGAACGTACTGGAGATCGTTCCGGAGACGATGGCTGAGATCTACAAGATCATGCCCATCTCCCTCAAGGACAATGTGCTCACCGTCGCCATGGCGGATCCACAGAACGTGGCGGCACTGGACGACCTGCGAAACTTTCTGGGGCATGAAGTTCGAGGAGCCGTCTCCACTCAGGCTGCCGTCGAAGAAGCGATCTCCCGCTACTACTCTGACCGTGAAGAAACCATT
>JBDOMX010000669.1:0-6137 GCA_039831615.1 Planctomycetaceae bacterium | reverse complement strand
AGAATTCAGGCAGCGTCAGTCGAAAATATTTTCCACGGCTCCGGCCACTGATGAACCGGCGACGTCCGGTTTGTTCGCCTGGTGGAATCAGGTGTCGCGGTTTTTCGGGGCTCGTCGACGTATTATGGACCTGCTCAGCCGTCCGTCACTGCTGCCGGCGGACTTTATTCAGAACATCATTACCGCTTTGGTCCCGGATATTGATATTCGAGACGTGCGCATTCCGCTGACGATCGTCGCCCTGGATCTGCAGAGTGGGCAGCAGGTGACTCTGACGCGTGGATCATTGCGGTCGGCCGTTCTGGCGTCGACCGCCATCCCTGGCATCTTCCCACCGGTCGAAATGCAGGGCCGTCAGTTGGTGGATATTGGAGTGATCGATGCGTTGCCGGTCGCAGTCGCCAGCGCGTACGGATCGGATCTCACGATTGCCGTTGACGTGGGAGCGGATGTGGAACCGTCACCCCCGCTGACCACGGCCAAGGATATTTTTCTGCGCATTAATGATTTGACCGAACGACATGTCCGCCAGTACACGCGTGGAATGGCCGACGTCATCATCCGCCCGCCGGTGTCTGGTATGCCCTGGTATGATTTCTCAAAGCCAACCGAACTGATTGAATGTGGGCGTGTCGCGACTCGTCAGGCTTTCGTTCGTGAATTCGCCCGAGAATCCGCCACCGGCGATGAAACGCTCACGGTCAGCAGCAAAGCCTGACAGCAATCACGCGGTGCGCGCGGCTTTTTCAGCAGCCCATTGTTCCACTGAGTAGATCACTTCGCGCGCCTGAGCGCCATTGTAGTCTCCGACCACACCGTCTTCGGCCATCCAGTCGATCATCCGCGCTGCTCGACCGTAGCCAATGCCCAGACACCGCTGCAGCAGTGAGACACTGCCTCGACCTTCCCGCACGACCACCTCAATCGCACTGTCGTACAGGTCGTCGGCCTGACGCGGCGCGTTCTCGCCGGTGCCGCCGGATGAACTGGATCCTGCCACGAGCTGCTGCAGTTCTTCGCTGTAATCCGGTGCGAGGTCAGAGAAGAAATCAATCACGTCCGTGATTTCATCGTCACTGACATATGTGCCCTGAGCTCGAGACACATTGCTGGTGCCCGGTGCCAGATACAGCATGTCACCGCATCCCAGCAGGCGTTCAGCACCGCTTTCGTCGAGCACCACTCGACTGTCCATCTTGCTGGCCACCTGGAACGAAATCCGTGCAGGAAGATTGGACTTGATCAGTCCCGTAATGACATCCACCGTTGGTTTTTGAGTCGCGAGGACAAGATGAATGCCGACAGCACGGGATTTCTGGGCAAGGCGAATGATGTGTGCTTCCACATCTTTGCCGGAAGTCATCATCAGATCCGCCATTTCGTCAGCGACAATCACGATGTACGGCATGTGACGAGGCACATTTTCTGCTTCTTCGTGTAACTCACTGATGTCCAGCCGATCCAGGATCTTTGCTCGGCTCAGTTTGTTGAATCCATCCAGATGACGCACTCCGACCCGGGCCAGCAGGTCGTAGCGTTCTTCCATCTTGTCCACGGCCCATGCGAGAACCGCTTCCGCTTTCTTCATGTCTGTAATGACCGGATGCATGAGGTGTGGAAGATTCTTGTAAGGACTGAGTTCGACCATCTTGGGATCGATCATCAGCATCTTGACTTCATCCGGTGTTCGCGTCATGAGCATGGACAGGATCAGTGTATTCAGACAGACACTTTTTCCCGTCCCCGTGCGGCCCGCGATCAACAGGTGCGGCATCTGCGCCAGATCCACCACCATGGGGTGGCCGCTGACATCTTTCCCCAGCAGAAGCGGGATCTTGAACTTGTCAATTTCAGAACCGGCAGCCAGCAACAACTCCTGGAGCCGCACGGTGACCTGGGTTTCGTTGGGCACTTCAACCCCAACGGTGTTCTTACCCGGAATCGGCGCGACCACGCGCACAGTGGGGACTCGCAGCGCGATCGCCAGATCATCTTCCAGTGCGGTGACTTTGCTGAGGCGCAGGCCCGGCTCAAGCTCCAGTTCAAACTGCGTGATCACCGGGCCGGTATCAACCTCAGCAACTTTGATATTCAATCCAAACTGCTGAAACGTCTTCTCCAGCGTTGCGGCGGCGAGACGCGCCTTTTTGGCCAGCAGTTCGTAGTCAAAGTCTTCCGGCGGGTCGAGCAGATCATAATCCGGCAACTGATATTCACGCTGTGTCTGCTGCGCATCATGAGCGTGCAGCGCGAGCGTGACGGGTGGATTAATCTTCAAACCACCGGGTGCCTCTTCCGCAGAGATCGCCACGTCGCCGTACAGATCGTCATCGTGATCGCCGTCGTCATCGTCATCGTCCAGTTCATCCTCGGCGAACTCTGAAGTTCCGTCCGACAATGCTGAACTGTCCTCGACGATGATCGATGATCGGAGACGTCGAGGCTGCCGGAAGATCGCCGAGACCTTTGACACAAATGACACCGGTGCAACGGCAAGCTTCATTCCCGGATTTGTCAGATGCCAGAGAGGCGACAGCATCCAGCCGGAGAGTAACCCGCAAACAACGACGATAAAAA
The DNA here is from genome assembly GCA_039831615.1 of Planctomycetaceae bacterium. Classification (GTDB taxonomy): domain Bacteria; phylum Planctomycetota; class Planctomycetia; order Planctomycetales; family Planctomycetaceae; genus S139-18. Next base: position 3,560 of record JBDOMX010000669.1, on the reverse strand, counting down.
CACCTGCCGGTGCGCAGAAGTGTGTCAGGAATGTCCCACCCCATGCTCCCGCCATCCCGCCGCTTCCCCAGGTGGACCCGGAGTCGAATGTGGGAGCGGCCAGGTGCATTGCCACACATCCGGAAATCACGAGGAGCGTTGTTCCGGCCAGAGACAACCAGTTTCCTCGCGTCTTATCTCGTGACAGCAGCCTCATATCCCATGCAATGACGGCGGCCATGGCGATCCACACACCAAGGCCCAACAGGTGCCGTCCGTAGAACGCGATGCTGGCTCCCATGCTGCCGCAGATATTTACCGGTGACTGACGCGACGGGAAGACAAGATCAGAAGGCGGATCCGCCGGGTCGTAGCTCAGAAAGCTCAGACCGACAAACACCACCAGGGCAAGCAGCCCCAGTGCCAGTGCGTCGTTTCTGAATCTTTCGAAGTCAAACATGAGAGCAGGGAGCCCGGCGAAACGTTGCGGAATGCTTTCGGAACACGGTCGAGGCGAACGGCGGGAAGGCGCTCATCGGAAAATGATCCCCGACCCTGACCCCGTCCTCTCCACAACGCTATCACTCTCAAATGAGCGCAGATCCAGAATTTCCCTCACGGTGATGCAAAAAAACAACGTGCTCGGCGCGAATGCCATCATTAGCAGTCAGCTAAAACGTCCGCCTGCAACAAACATAGCGGTCGTACAGACGCCGTATGGAAGGGATCATCGAATCCACGCCGATCGCGCAGGAACTGCTGAAGTGACCTTGACGAGTCCCGCTCGGACATTCTGTGGTTCACGGGCGACTAAGAACGGGTGCATCCGTCCACTCGAGGGACATGTTGTCTGGCAGGATCGGCTCCGCGGGAGCCATTGGCTCTGCTGGTTGCCATGGTTGAACCACTGCCCCGTGAATGGATGCTCCTGCCCCCGCCACAGCCGTGTTGATTTGCCATTTTTGGCCGTCCAGATAAGCTGCACAGGCAGGCGAGTCGCCTGGAACGAAAGAGTTTTTGCACCGCACATTCATACTTGACTACCGGGGGAGACGGACGATGAAATCAACCACCTGTCTGCTGTTATCACTTCTCTGGACAACGTCTGCGGGGTTGGCCGCCGATCAGTGGGGGCTGGAACTCGGAACGCCCGACCTGCAATCTGCCGGAGCACTGGCATTTGGACCGGACGATGTGCTGTTCGTTGGCGACACGAAATCGGCTGCCGTCTTCGCATTTGCAACCGGTGACACGAATGGCGATGCAGCGGACGCTGAAATCAACATCGACAACCTGAGAGTGGCTCTCAGCGATGTCTGCGGGGCCGAGGCAGCGATCAATGATCTGACTGTGAACCCTCGCACGGGCACTGTCTTCGTCTCACTGACAGCCGGTGATGCTCCTGCCATCTGCCGAATCGATGGAGTTGGCAAAATCACGCGGCTGGCCCTGCAGGATGTCCCCTTTGCCAAAGTCAGCCTGCCGGATGCTCCGGCGGACAAAGTGGTGCAGCGCGGACGTCGAAAGAGCAATCCTCGCAATGATGCCATCACAGACATTGCATTTTACGAAGGCCGCATTCTCGTTTCCGGTCTGCGAGAGGGCGAGGCACCGTCAAGCGTTCGCGAATTTAGTTTTCCCTTTTCGTCCATCGACAAAGGGACTGGCATTGCGATCTATCATGCGGCACACGGTCGCGCCGAAGACTACTCAGCAGCACGTACTTTCGTGACGCTGATGATCGACGGTGAACTCCACCTGCTGGCGGCCTATGTGTGCACACCCCTCGTGAAGATTCCGCTGAATGAACTCAAAAAGGCGGGGGATCGGATCGAGGCCACGACCGTGGCCGAACTGGGCAACCGCAACAAACCACTGGATATGATCAGCTACACCAAAGGTGGCAGCGACTTCCTGCTGCTGAGCAACAGCGCCCGCGGTGTCATGAAGATCACGACGTCGGGACTCAGTGACAACAAAGGACTGAACGAACCCGTTCAAGGCGGTGGATCGGCAGGACAGACTTACGAGACGGTGGAAGCGTTCAAGGGTGTTGTGCAGATGGAGAAACTCAACGATGCGCACGCGGTCGTGCTGATTGAGGGAGACGATGATGTCCACCTGAAGACCGTTGCATTACCATAGGTACGACATGACGTCTGAGGATCAGGGCGATCCCTGTCGCAGTCCGCGTCCACCGGAGTCCGGTTCGGAAAGTGCTGCGAGAACACCTGGGCTTGTTCAGCGTATTGATCAGACGTAGCAACGACCTCGCCGTTGTAATCGACGTTGTCCCATTCGGAGTAAAGGTTGTCGCCATAGCTGAGTACGTCATCAACTCTGATGATGCTGTCGCCATCGCAGTGGCAAAGCTTCCGAGGCTCAACCCGAGTTTTTGCAGTCAGCCGCTGACTTGATGAGGACCGCTCTGCAAAAAGTGGCCTCAGCGGTCCTGCAGACACTTTCTCCCCGAAACGGGAGAAGGGAACGATGACGATTCATCACTGCCCCTTCGAGCGCATGAACTGCGATGGCATCGCTCGTGCGAACCATGCTGCTGATGGAATCCTCCGCGTTTCGTCAGTATTCTGGTCCTCATGCCTGACGTAACCCAGATCCTGCATCAAATCGAGTCAGGCGATCCGTCCGCTGCCGAAAACCTGCTGCCGTTGGTTTATGAGGAGCTGCGGCGGCTGGCTGCTCAGAAGATGGCTCACGAAAAGCCAGGACAAACATTGCAGGCTACGGCCCTTGTGCACGATGCCTGGCTGCGTCTGGTGGACGTTGAAAAGGCGCAACACTGGAACAGCCGTGGACATTTTTTTTCAGCGGCGGCTGAGGCGATGCGTCGCATCCTCGTTGAAAAAGCGAGGCGTCAGCGCCGTTTGAAACGTGGTGGTGATTTGCATCACGTGGACATGGCTGAAATTGAGATGACGATCTCTGGACCATCGACTGACGTCCTTGCGCTGGACGAAGCCCTGACAAGGCTCGGCGAAATAAAGCCACAAATCGCTGACCTGGTCAAGCTCCGATATTTCGCCGGCCTGAGCGAAGAACAAGCCGCTCAGGCTCTCGAAATGTCCATCGCAACAGCACAACGCCATTGGACTTACGCACGCGCCTGGCTCTACCGCGAATTGAATCCCGACGAAGATCTGTAGCCGGATCGGCCTGTTTTTGGATTTTTCCTGAAGTACGTGAGGTCCAGCGCGGCCAAAGGGCGCACTGTCTCCTGGAGACCCGCCTGCGGTTTCCCCAATTGGAGAGGAACACCGATGGACGATCAATCGATTTTTCTGGCAGCGTTGGAAAAAGCGACCATCGAAGAGCGGGCTGAGTTTCTGAATAACGCGTGCGGTGCCGATCATGAAATGCAACGCAGCGTCGACATGCTGCTGAAAGCGCATGAAAAAGCCGGTCGCTTTCTCGAGGTCCCCCCTGCTGGATTGCAGGCGACCGCTCACTTGCCACGGGTCACTACACAAGTCGGCACAACAATCGGCCCCTACAAGCTGTTGGAGCAAATCGGCGAGGGGGGATGGGCGTCGTTTACATGGCTGAGCAGGAGCAGCCGGTAC
>JBDOMX010000038.1:0-6141 GCA_039831615.1 Planctomycetaceae bacterium | reverse complement strand
ACCAGCACTTTCATATCGGGACACGATCAACGCCGCGTTCTGGCCACCGAATCCGATATTGTTCGTCAGAATGTGGCGACACGTGATTTCCCGAGACTCGTGGGGTACGTAATCCAGGTCGCAGTCAGGATCCGGCTTGTTGAGATTCAGCGTCGGCGGGATGACTCCCGTGCGCAGGCTGATCAGACACACCGCCAGTTCAATTGCTCCGCAGGCCGTCGTTGCATGTCCCAGCATGCTCTTGGTGCTGGAGATGGGAATCTGATACGACTGACTGCCAAAGGCACGTTTGATCGCTCGAGTCTCCAGTTTGTCATTCATAGGCGTCCCGGTTCCGTGAGCGTTGATGTAATCGATGTCTTCGGGATTCAGTCGTGCATCATGCAAAGCGCGCCTGAGAGCAGACTCAGTTCCCCGGCCATCCGGATGTGAGTCGGTGACGCGAAACGCGTCCTGCGATGATCCATAGCCCGTGAGTTCGCCGAGAATGTCTGCTCCCCGACGCAGCGCATGTTCGCGTTCTTCAATGATGAATGTCGCAGCTCCTTCCCCGATGACGAATCCATCGCGATCGGCATCAAACGGACGCACCGCCGACTGCGGGTCGTCATTGCGTCGGCTGAGTGCTGACAGTCTTTGGAAGCCCGTGACCCCGAAGCGGTGGATCGTGCTGTGTGCGCCACCGCACAGCATCACATCCACTTCATCCTGAGCGATCATCCGCATCGATTCTCCAATCGCCTGCGTGCTGGAGACACACGCGGCAATGCAGTTCATGATTGGTCCGTGCGCGTGCAGCAATTCACCAAGATGGATGCCGGGCATGTCGGGTTCGAACTCAGGCTCACGAGCGGCATCCAGTTGTTGCCGGGCAATTCTCGTGAACGCAGACGCGTCATTTGTGTCAGATTCCATCCATGCGCTCACCGACTGCGTAAATGCAGCGAAGTCTTCAAATGGCTCACCGCATCCCAGATAGATGCCCAAGCGATCATGATCGATGACCGAATCTTCGATCCCCGACTGCCGAGCCGCCTGGAGTCCGGCTGAAATGGCAAACTGGGTCTGCCGGGGGCAATGTTGCCAGCGTTCAGCGTCACTGCCGGTTGAGTTCACATCCCAGTCGCGCACCTCGGCCGCAATTTGTACAGGAAATCCTGTGGGATCGAACAGCGTCAATTTATCAACGCCGACGCGACCACTGTGCAGACCTGCCGTGAAATCGCTGGTCGAGTTTCCAATCGGTGTCACACACCCCATGCCTGTCACGACAACTCGCCGTTTCATCGCCACAACCTCCTGTGAGCGCAGCGTGAGTTCTCACGCTGCGTAGGCCCCGACCGCAACGCAACTGGCCAGACCACGACCAAGCATGCTGAGGTTCAAAAAACTCTGCCCCGCTGGATCATCAGCACCGACAACCGGCCGCACCGGGCAGGCCGGGTCTGGCACTCGGTAGTTCAGGACAGGAAATAATCGCCCGGACTGCATCGCCAGCAGGCTGGAAACCAGATCGAGTGCTCCGGCTCCGGCTGCTGTATGCGCTAAATGACTTCTGGCAGCGACCACAGGCGTGCGGGATACGGCGTCGCCGAAAACCTCGCGAATCGCCTGAGCTTCGTCAATGTCGGATTTCCTGGTGCCCAACCCGTGGGCATGGATATGGCCAATGGACTCCGGACTCTGACCGGTCCGCTTTAACACCTGTCGTATGGCCGATGCAAGCGCCTTTCGGCAACAGCTTGTTCCTCGGGTGCCAACATGGGACGCGGAAGCCGCGCCGAGGATTTCACCATAGATCTGGGCTCCTCGCCGCACGGCAGAATCCAGATCTTCCAAAACGACGGCACCGGCGCCCTCGCCAGGAGCCGGACCCTTCCGGCGTTTGTCGAAGGGTCGGCAGACCGCGTCGCTTTCCTGGACTTCATTGTCGAGCTGAGCATGAATCAGATTGAATGCTGCCAGAGTCGTTCCTGTGGCTCCTGCCAGAGCTGCATCGGTATCTCCCGCACGAATCGCACGGCATGCCTCGGCGACAGCCAGATTCGCTGAGATGTCTCGCTGAGTAATTGTGTTCGACGGACCCCTGAGATCGTTGATGATTGCCAGGTGGCAGGCCGGCATATTCGGCAGGCACTTCAGGAGCCACAGCGGCGCCATCTCCTCAATTCCATCGGTCCCCCAGCGATCCACGTCGTATCGGCCATCTGTTGAACATGCGCGAATTGCCCGCACGAAGTCATTTGGCATGACGGACACATTGTCGGAACCGAAACAGACACCGAACCGATCGGGACTATAATGTTCCAGGGCTCCACTATCTGTCAGCGCCTGCTGTCCGGCGGAGACGCCGAGTTGAGTTTCGCGATTCATCAGTTTCATCGCTTTCCTGATGAATTTGCGTTTGTCGTCCGGCAGCTCCCCAAAGTCGTGGATTGACCCGGAAAAATCGGCAACACCCTGCTGGATGTCGTTGACTTCGGCGTCTGTCTGATGTTCTGAATCCGACTGATTGGTTGCCGACGTAAGTGACTCCCAGACCTGCGCTGCTGTGCGGCCGGCTGAACAGACGATTCCTGCGCCTGTGATGGCGACCCGTCGATCGCTGTTGTGATCCGGTCTGTTCATATGGTCCGTCGGTAAGTTCAGAAGTTGACTCAGCGGAGTAACCAGCGATGGGGGAATATCATATTTAAGAGGAAGAGGTAAAGGTCGATAGATTTCACGTGGACAGTTTCCTGCGCCATGGATGACGAAATTGGTCAGCCGGTCGGCCTTCCCGCGATTCCTTCCGGCGATTCCTGCCGGTGCTGCGGCTGTCACAGCGAGTGGATCTCGTGATTTTGAACGCCACTGGCTGACAACCCCGATTCTCAGCAAGTGGCTTTCTGTGACCGCTGGCATCCGGTCATCGAATCTGTTCAGCCTCAAAAGGCAATGGTGACAGTGCTGCCAATCACGAGCATTGCTGGCAAACTGCAGCATTTGAAGACAGCCAGCATATCCTCTCGTTCACTGGCGATGATTTCGATTTTGTGGGCGGACTGATAAAGTACGCCGCTTTGGCAGCGGTTGGCGGATTACGATGACAAGTTGTAGAGAATGGGGTTGACCATGCGGATGATCACTGTTTGCGGCGTGTTATCCTCGGTGGTTGGCATCGGATCGGTGGTAGCAGACAGCTCCGCTGAGTTGCCGCCCAACCTGCGTGTCGTTTTGGAGAACACGCGACCGCTGCAATTTGAGCGACGTGGGCGTCTGCCGCTTTTTGTCCTGCCGATCAGCAATTCACTGCAAATGATCGATGATGCCCGGTCGGAGCGACTGCTGCAGGACCTCAATCGTCGGGGCATTGGGTACACCGTCGACTGGGATCCACACAATTTTGAGCGATCGCTCGCCGAAGGTCTGCGGATTGCCGCTCTCCAGACCAAACTGGGATTGCAGGTCGGCGTTAATGCCAACGCATGTCTGTATTCATTCTTCGACGGAACAGCAGAGACGCTTCACGTTGACGCTGCGGGTCGCACCTTCGCCGAAACTTCCTTCGGCGGCGAGATTGGTTGCCCGTTTGCGATCGCACACCGTGTGGGGGTCATCAAGGAGCAGGTCGAACAGTTTCTGCGTTCGTATCGGGACGCCGGCATCCACATCGATTTTATGTTTGCCGACTGGGAAATCGACGGGCCGATCGAATGGAATGATGCCTGGGCGGGTTGTAAACGCTGCGAACGCTGTCGTCAGAACGTGACGAACATCGACAACTTTCGTGCTTTCCAGGCAAGGTTGAGGGAGGTCCGCAGCGAAATCCAGCGCGTCGCCTTCGGCGACAACGTGCTGGACTATTTCCCGAACGCGCTGGTGGGCAATTACGCTGTTTTTCCACACGGAGGGCATCGCTATTGGTACGACTATTTCGAACGAGAAACGCCCGGAGCACCGGTGCAGCGGGATCAACGTGCCCGATATCGTGAATGGGCCCATGAATTTGCAGGGACGGGGTACACCTGTGCGATGCCGGTCGTGTACACATGGTATCCGACATTTCAATGGTACGATTTCGACGATCCGGACTATCGCTGGTTCTATAATATGCTGCTGGTCGGCTCGAACGCCGGACAGCACACATCGTCCAGGACGCCCAGCATTCCCTTTGTGCACTGGACGACGACAGCCCCTCCGCAGCATCCAGATCCCGGCGTCCTTCAGTTCAGTCGCGAAAAATATCAGGAACTGTTGTGGCATCTGCTGCTCCGCGGCCACGACACCTTTTTCCTGTGGTGCGTTGCCGACGAACTGGCCGATGAAATCAAGCTTGTTCACGAGGTCTATGCTGAAGCGATGGAGTATCGCGGCTTTCTCGATCGAGGCCAGCCGATTTCATTCCACGTCCCCCGCCAGCCTGCTTCCGTCGTTTCCGGACTGCGACTCAACGACCATGTGCTGGTGCGTCGAACGTCATTTGGGAAGAATACTGACTTGCCACTGCCGTTTGAACTTGGTGACGGAGGTCGTGTTGTGGTGCCACCGGCATCGGGACTTCATGTGGTGAAAGTTCAATCCCGCGGACAGCATTCGGGGCTGCTGTCGATCGACGGGGAACAGAAGTTTCCGATCGGCATCTATGAAATGCCATCCGACGACGATGCACTCAAAGAAATGGCAGCGGCCGGGATCAACCTCGTGCACTGCGGCAACAAAGCGGATCTCGACCGCGCGCATTTGGTGGGCATGCAGGGCTGGATGCCGTTAGGCGTGCAACAGGGGGCGACCGTGGCACTTCGCGAACGAATCGAATCAGTCGTTGATCATCCGGCGCTCGCCATTTGGGAAGGTCCTGACGAAATTGTGTGGACGTTCACCGCGTACAGTTTCCTTGCCAGAGTCGCCGGGTTCACCCGCGATGACTGGAATGCACAGACTGACAAGGCGGTGGCTTATTCGGAAACGAAGGCTGCTGAAATCATTCCGAAGATGCGAGAGGGCATTGCGCTGGTGCGCGAGCTCGATCATCACCACCGCCCGTTCTGGATGAACGAGGCGGCTGACAGCGACGTCAAATTTGTGCGACAGTACGTTGGCTCGGTCGACATCATCGGTTGTGATTATTACGCAGTTCGCAGTACCGGCACCGATCTGCAGAGCGTCGGGCGTCTCGTCGATCGATGGGATGCGATCGGTCGCGGTCGACCGGTCTGGATGGTGCTGCAGGGATTCTCGTGGCACTCGGCCAACCAGGGACGCACGCGGCTCTACCCAACGTATGCTGAGTCGCGCTTTATGGCGTACGATTCGATCGTCCATGGTGCCAAAGGCGTGCTGTACTGGGGCTCAAACCAGATTGACGATCCGGAATTTCGAGAATCGTTGTATGCACTGACTTCCGAGCTCTCGGCGCTGCAACCGTTTCTGATCAGCGACCATCACGACAATGTCCGTGCCGACGTGATCGACGATCTTTTCGATCAGCCTGGTCGCGGTGTACGGTCCCGACTGCTGCGACACGGTTCTGATTATCTGCTGATTCTCGTCAACGAAGACTCGCAGCGGCACCTGGGAGTCGATGTCGCGGGGCTGCAGATGATCGAAGGACGCGAGCTCTCACTGCTGTATGGCTCTGAATCTGCCAAAGTACAACACGGGGGAATTGTTACCAGGCTCCAGGGCTATGAAGTCAAGTTGTTCGCCACGAATTCCCGCTATGAATCGTCTCGCACCGCCGCACGTGGTTATCCTTCCAGGCAGCAAACCAAAGTGCCGGTCGGAACGGATCGGAATCCCGACTACAGCGTATTACGCTGACTTGTGGCCGCGGCGGGGGTTCCAGAGCCCATATTCCATTGCTCCCGCGAGCCGGAACCCGCCACGACTTTTCGAAAACTGCTCTAGTTCACGGTGTATTGCACATCGTGGGCTTCTTCGACCGTCGGCACCTCGAACCTGCCCGCCAGACGCTGCAGCACGGACGTCGGAACCTGCTCCTCGCGATCGATGTTCCTCCGCAGGATCGTCTCCCAGACAGACTCCAGCGCATGCCGCTGCGTTCCATTCTGTCTTTGACCAGATATCGACAGGCTCCTTCGATCACGCCCGTGGCGATGGGGTACCCGGCCTGGAGATACTCATCATATTTCATGCGAG
>JBDOMX010000507.1:0-1517 GCA_039831615.1 Planctomycetaceae bacterium | reverse complement strand
TCGGCGTTACCTTCCTGGAAGAGACCTTCTCGGCCTCAACGGCACCGCCCGAGCATCGTTACCACCAGAAAGCCGCCCGTGCCGTCCTCAAAACTTTGCTTCCCGACTCCGGCACTAACATTAAAGGCCACATGCGGTCTGCTGATGAACTCCTCGCAGCGTCGGGGTATCGCTCACGTCCGCGTGACTTCGACGACCTGCTGCGAATCCTGGACAGCGAAATCCGTTTGATCACACCCACCGATCCCGAGGGATTCGATGCGGAAACGGAGTCTTCAACGAATGTCGTGGCCGGTCAGAAGTACTATCAACTGACGCACGACTATCTGGTGCCATCGTTACAGACCTGGTTGACTCGCAAACAGCAGGAAACTCGAAGAGGACGTGCAGAACTCAAACTGGCGGAACGTTCGGCCCTGTGGACGGCAAAGCCAGAGAACCGGCACCTGCCGTCTTTGATGGAATGGGGCAGCATTCGCACATTGACAGAAAAGAAGCAGTGGACCAGACCGCAGCGGAAGATGATGGGCAAGGCGGCCAGTGTTCATGGGATCCGTTTGGCTCTCGTTGCGGCAGCACTTGTTGCTGTGGTGTTTGGTGGCGTGACTATTCGGAATACCGTCGAACGAGGCCGCGAGGAACTCATCGCTGAACAGAGAGAAGAGCAACGGAAAGTTCAGGCTGCGGAAATCGTCACAGGTCTGCTGCAAGCCGACACGTCACGGGTGAAGACGATCATCGGAAATCTGGCCAGCTACCGGCAGTATGCAGAGGAGGATCTCAAACAGGCTTTTACAGACTCGCCTGTTGATTCCAACGCCAGACTGCATGCGGCACTGGCGATGTTGCCGGATGACAAGTCGGTGCTGCCGTTTCTCAAGGATCGTTTGCTGACGGTCACTCCGATGCAGTTCGAGCATGTGCGTGACCTGCTGGACGACGACAGGGATGCACTGGTCGATGATTACTGGCGGCTTGCCAGGGAAAGCGAATCTGAGGATTTGCGTTTTCAGGCGGCTTGTGTGTTGGCGAGTTGTGACTCGGAGAACGAACATTGGCAGGAGGCAGAGTTCCAGACCTTCATTGCTGGTCACCTGGTGGGCGTGCGTCCTTCAGAACTGCTGCCGTGGACCAATGCCCTGCGTCCAGTCAAAGATCATCTGACAACTGCGTTATCGACAATCTTCGTCAACCCGGACGCGGGGGAACAGATGCGGTCATTTGCGACCGATACGCTGGCCGATTATTTGAGTGACGATGCCGAGGGCTTGTTCGATCTTCTGGCCGATTCCAACGAACAGCAGTTTGGAACGATCTTCGGCAGGCTCGACCTGCATCGGCAACAGGCAGTGGCCCTGGGCAGTGTGGAAGTCGCTAGGACGATTCCGGAAGATGCCAGCGAAGCCGACAAGGACGCCCTGGCTGTGCGACAGGCCAATGCCGCCGTGCTGCTGCTGCGGCTGAATGCTGCGGACCAGGTGTGGCCGCTGTTGAAACACAGTCCGGATCCGCGAGTC
>JBDOMX010001123.1:0-1518 GCA_039831615.1 Planctomycetaceae bacterium | reverse complement strand
GTCTGGTTAGAAATGATCCGTGCGATGGTTGCTGGCCCACCCCCCATGCGCACCACTGTATTTCTCGCATCGACTGGACATGAACTTGGACACTATGGCCTGCATGAATTCATCCGGACACGGTCTCGCCTGTTGACGAGTGCGATCGCCTGGCTCCATCTCGGTGCGAACTTTGGCGCTGCAGTTGGCGCTGATCCACTTCTTCAAACGTCGTCCGGTGACCTTCAACAACTCGCGACCGACGAATTAACAGCGGCCGGTGTCCGAATGCCGAGGCAACGTCTTGTGGGTGATGAACCCGCAGGCGAAGCGCACGCGGTTTTTCAAGGGAACGGGAACTACATCTCGATACTTGGGTCGAACGGTCTGTTTCATCATCCGCATGACCGATGGCCTGTCGCCGTAGACATCGATGAAATCGTCCGGTACGCCAGAGCATTCACAGCGATAGGAATCAAACTTGCCAATACTGTCTAACGCAAAACCCATCTTCTCGATGGACGTACGATGTAGCGATCATGGCGACGTTTGATCCGAACACGAACGCCCCCCAGAACTTCGAACTAATCTAACTGGTCAAACGCTTCGTCAAATAATTCCGAGCAGGCGGTCAATCCATCCCCAACGTCTCCATCAACGTGCAAGCGAAGATACCGCCGTTTCCGCCGTGTAAGCATTTCTTCATCAGCGAGCAATTGCGCAGTCTTCAGTTGACCAAAGCTATACGCCTCACCCGGGACTTGCACGTCAACGACATCGGCACAGCTAAAGACTAGATACAAGCCGTTCTGCGGACCGCCTTTATGAATCTGCCCCGTTGAATGAAGAAATCGGGGCCCGAATCCGACCGTTGTTGCCGCACCAGTCAACGCACGTATGCCCTGCCGGAGTTTTTCGACTATTCGCCGATACGGCTCACACCACTCCACATAGGCGAGCAACGCGACATAGTCGCCAGTCCGAACCTGCGACAAATGCGCACGCAAGGCATCCGTCATCGTGGGTTCATTAGGCAAGAGCCGTACGAGTCCTCGCCCGTAGACGCCCGGTGCATGTAAACCAACCTCCCCACTGTCGTATGCGTGTTTCATCACCGCTGATTGTGTTGCAACACTCCGACCCGCGCTATACCGCTCGACCATTTTCCGCGTAATCAGCTTCGTTCCCTCGACGTCCGGCTGATTAAAAGGATGGATTCCCATGACGGCGCCGGCCACAGCCGTCGCGAATTCCCAGCGGAAACATTCGGCACCTAAGTCGTAAGGTGATTCCAGTAGGAACCGAACAACAGGATGACCGGCCGCCGCAAGCTTTTCCAACGCGGCATCTGTTTCGTTATTTGTTTCGCCGCTAATCGCTATCCCGACAAAAATGCGATCATTTCCGTACACATCCGGATTTCCAAGATGTTCGCCCACGACCGGAATTAACCCATTGCTCGTTTTCCCAGTCGATTCTGCCACTAATTGCTCGATCCAATCGCCAAACCCCTTCAACGACGGCGAGATTGCCAGCGTC
>JBDOMX010000455.1:0-6150 GCA_039831615.1 Planctomycetaceae bacterium | reverse complement strand
CGACAGCAGCATCGTCGAAAGCTGCGAGTACGAAGGCAGTCCGACGACGCCTCTTGCCGATCTCCCCGATCTCCCCGATCTGGCACGGTGCACTGTTGTCTGGCAGGATTTGGGTGACATGCGACTCAAACTCGCCGTGACAGACGCGGAGTCAGCAAAGGACGGAGCCGTTGCCGCACGCCTTACAGCAGCCATCGAAGCACTTCCTCAGGAAATCGCGGCGCTTGTCAACCATGTCGGTGATGCGGAAGACGCCGACTGGCAGCTGCTGGCCGTTGAACCAGACGAAGCGAGATCGCGGTTCGGACTTCAATTGCAGGGCTCGACGGCGCTGCTGATAAAAGCCGGCGAAGGCAGCGGTCCCGGGACTGCAAACGATGCGAAGCAATCCGTCGTAATGCGAAGAGTGTTCGGGCAATACCCAGTAGACACTCCCAACGCGATGGCGCAGCGAATTCAAGTCGATTTGCAAAAGCTCTTCTCGTGGCAAAACACGTGGCGGATCGCCGGCCTCGCCGCCGGCGAACGATTGCGAACAGACAATTCCACGTTGAAACTGGAGGTTTCGCGAGTTGGAGACAGTTCGCTATCTGAGGACAACGGTTCACCTGGCAGGACCTGCTTCGTTCCGGGCGACGACTTACGCGTTCGCATTGTCAACGACGGCACTCAGGACCTGTGGGTGACACTCCTGTATCTCGACGCCAACTTTGGTATCGCGGTCTGGTTTTCGGAAGCACTGAAAGCCGGCAACAGCTTTACGGACGGTGGGACCGTCGATGGTTCGTCCAGCGGTCCGGAGGGCTTCATTGTTCTGGCCGTACCGGTTCGCAGCCAAAAATCACAGCCCGCGTATGAGTTTCTTGAACAGGAGGGTCTGGGTGTCATAACGCGTGACGTGCGGCGTCTTCCGACGCGTGCTCTGAATCCCTTCGAACAGTTGATGTCCGCAGCTGCTTTTGGCAAAGGCAGGCACCGGGGACTGCGGCGAAAAGTCTCGTCGACCCCACAGATTCTTTCCTGGTCGTGGGTGACTCTGCCAGTGGCGAATCCTGATTGAGGTGGCAGATGTGTGAAAAACAGGAACCAGAGCAGCAGCCTCCCAAGCGAAAGACGCTGTGGCGTCTTAACCCGTTTCAGGTCTGCGCCACATTCGAACAATCTCTTCGGAAGAATCCAGGCGCACGGTCTGAGGACGTCAAATACCTCAAGGCCGTCAACGCCGATGATTATGCGCCCCTGTTATATGGACTCCTCCAGCGCGAGATCGCCTACCGGAGTACCCAGGGCGACCCTGTAACACGCGAGGAACTGGAGTCTCGATTTCCGAACAATCGTCCCGTGATCGATGCATTGCTGCAGGACGAACTCCCACTGGAGGAACTTGCCAGACATCTGCGCGATTATGAGTGCCTCGAACAGATCAAAGGCGGTCCGATCGGTGGTGTGTATAAAGTGAGACACATTGGCAGCAACGAATTGCGAATGGTCCGTCGCATCTCATCTTTCTTCGTCAATCCGGAGAGCCTGCTGAGGAGCAAAGCGACCACCGACGTGGCCCATTTGTTTCACACCAATATCACAGCCCCGGTCGAACTGGTTGAGCTCGACGGCGCGGTTTTTGTCGTCATGGAGTATTCCGGGGGCACCAGTCTGGCGGAGCTCGTTGCCCGCTACGCGCCGATACCAGTCCCTGTTATCTGTGAAATCGTCAGGCAGGCAGCAACTGGCGTGGCCAATATGCACGAGCATTTTAAGGCGCATGAAGACATTCGGCCTGCGAACATCATGGTTGAATTGGATGGCCCGGAATCAGGCATCGTCAAGATCGGCGGTGTCCCTGGTGGACTGGTCAATGAACGGCAGGGACGCTATGCCGTCTGGCCCACATCGCCGCTCCTGAATGCTCCCGTGTATTTCGGACTGGAAATCCTGTCGGGACGGCGTGAGCCGGATACCCGATCCGATGTGCTTGCACTCGGAATGGTGCTGCATCATTCGCTCGCCGGAGTCACCGCAGACGACGCGGGTGAACAGCCGACTCCGGCACAGGCTCCACCGACGCTGCGTCAGTGTCGTCCTGACTGCCCACCGGAGCTTGCCACCGCAATTCAGCGGATGACGGCTGAGGATCCGGAAGACCGATTCGAATCGGCTGCCGCGGTGGTTGATCTGCTCGATCAGTATGCAGACACGGAACAACTGACCTTATGGATTCAGTCAAAACAGGGATCCGGCACGGCCCTGGACAGCGACCGGTTGACACCAACAATCACGCGACTGGACAGACCGGAAAATTTAAAACCGTCTGTCAGGCCCATGCCGTCCATGGAACCGGCACGCAACAGCACAGCAGCGGCCGTTTTGCCGACTGAGGAACCTCAGGATCCACGGCCTGTTCGAGCGCCTGGTTTCGCATCACTGTCGGCGCAGCCATGGAAACGAATCGTGTTCGGTTCGTTGGCCATCGCCGCGCTCGCGTTCGCTGCGTGGACTGGGCGTCACCTTATCATCAGTCCGCCCGTCCTGCCGGGGCGACCAGACTACGTCGCGGTTCTGACGGAGTTGCCTGGTCCCAACGGGGACTGGTGGTTCGATGAAATTCCGTGGTTCACCCCTCAGGTTCGAGCGCAACTCGCAACTCGGATCATCAACGGTGACTCCACGATCGACCGCCTGAAAATCGAACGTCTCGCGAACCGGCTCCGAACTTACCCTGACGATAAAGCGGTCAAGGACCTCGAAGAAATCGTCCAGGAACTCATTGAAACTCTTCCCGACAGTCAATCGCTGATCGCGCGACAGATTCTCGAAGTGAACCCCGAGGCCCATACCGTTGGAGAGCTAAAGTCGGAGTACAGTGATATTGTCGATGAACTCGATGCGGAGCAACTCGAATCTGCAACTGACTGGCATCTCAGAGCGACATTGCTCCAGGCCAGTTCTCAGCACGAAGACGCCGTGTCCGCATACGAACGTGCACTGCAGCTGTACGACGAGGAATCCGACATTTCGTCACCCGCGCTGCGTGCGTTGTGCGCTGCAGATTATGCGCAGTTGCTGGCTTCCTGGGAACGCAACTACAAAAAGGCAATCGTCTACTTTCGGCTCTGTGAGGAAACAGCTCAAACTACCGCATTAGACGTGGTCAGCATGTGCGGAATGGCTGACGCTTTTCGGAAGTGGGGACATCATCAGGATGCGTTCGGGACGCTGACCGACGCGGAACAGCTCATCATGTCGCAACCGGAGTCACTGCATGAACATCCGCTCCTTGCGGTCGTCCATGAAAAGTTTGGCTGGGATGCTTTCGACAGCTGGCAGCTGGCCAAAGCAACGAAACACTTCAGAGTCGCCAAAGAGATACGTCTTCATCACCGAAAGGCCGGCAATCCCCGCAGCTGGCGATCGATTCTGTGGATCGAGCAGGGGGAAGCGATGACCGCCCATTTCCAGGGCAACCAGCAGGAGGCTCAGAAGAAGTACCGCAAGCTGCTCGAGCAGATCGACAGCTCATTGAGAACCGGGTTTGTTCGACAGCTGCCTAAGCAACAGCGCTCGGAACTGGCTGCCCGACGACCCAATGTGTACGAGCGACTGGGCGACTGTTATCTGTTCGGTGCGGGAATCGACCACGTCGAAGCCTGCAAAGCTCTCGGTCTTGCAATTCAGGCCACCGAAGACAGCAGTTTTGACAGCAAACGACTTTGGCCGCATATTCTCGCACTGAAATACAAGTATGCGATGGCCCTGAGCCTTGCCGGCGAACGTGAATCGTCCAGACGCATTTTCGAGGAAGCCGAGCGCGAGGAAGCAGAGCAACAGCAGGCAGATGTCAGCGACGGCCAAAAGGGGATTTACGAGCCCATGCGCGTGGTGGCGCAGTCAGTGATGTCCCTTGACGTCGGTTCGGAGGTTGACCGCCGAACGGCGATCGATGCACTCGAACAATACTACTCGACAGCTTCAGCAAACGTCACACGACGCAATATCGATCTTGTGATGCTCGTCGCTGAAGAACTGCTGAAGCCAACAGTTCTGGAACCGGCCGGGGCGATGAAAGTCGTGCGGCGACTCAACAGCGTCATCGAAGACCTGCAGTGCACCGATGACGAACGACTGACGACCGTGTATCTCAAACGGTATGGCGAAAGCGCACAGCGAGCATTGCAGTTTGTGCCCGCCAGCGTTGTCACGGAGGAATCCAGTGACATGGTGGAACAGCTCAATGTTGTTCTGTCAGACTCACAGCAGTCCGAGTCACCGGTGAGTCGCGGACTGACTCGTGGCACAATACAGTACGACGAAGCCGGCAGGCCGGTCAGCTGTCGTCTGCATGTCCTGACAATCGGAGTATCAGAATACCAGCATCACAACGAGCTCAATCTCGAGTATGCCGACGACGATGCCAATGCCCTGTTCGAAGCCTATGGCATCATGTGCAAGGACGACACCGCAGACCGCGAATCGACGGCGCTCTTTCAACGCGGACGATTTCGAAAACTCATCAATGGAGATGCCACGAGGTCGGCCATTATTGAAGCCATCGAGGAAGTGACAAGCGGTGCCACCGAAAATGACCTCGTCGTTGTCAGCCTTTCCGGTCATGGAACTTTGGACGAAAGTGGCAAATTCTATTTCCTGCCGCACGACTATCGGGACGGGGCACTCAGTGCCACGGCGATCTGGGACGTCAGACTTCGAGACCTGCTGACTGACAATAAAAGCAACACGATTCTTGTGGTGGATGCGTGTCACAGTGGTGCCATTACTGAGATCGCCACCAGAAGTACTTCCACACAGGATTTGCGGAACGCCCTGCACCGATTCACGACGGCAAAAAAAGGATTGTGCATTCTGGCAGCATCACTGGGCAGCAAGAAGGCTTACGAGGACCCGGAGCTGGGCCACGGTGTCATGACGCTGGCGCTGCTGGAAGCGTTGAAAGGGGAGTATTTCCCTGAAGCGGTTGCCAAACTGAAAAAACACAACCGGGAGTCCACCCGACTGCCGGGGCCTCAGGGCAACAGCGGCCTGATTACCCTGGAAGACATCCAGTACTATATCTGTTCGCGCGTGGAAGAACTCAGCGACGGAAAGCAGCGGGCAACGAAAAACCGGCTCGGCGGTGACCTTTCCATGAGAGATATTCCAATTCGTTTCGCGAACCTGGCTGCCACACCATGATCGTTCGCAACCCTGTTTGAACTTGCGGTTCGGAGCGATGCGGAGCGTGTCGCGCAGAAACCGTTTAGTTCGGATGTCCACGAAACAGAACTCGGCCGCGGAACACTCCGGCCGGCAGGAGACAATCTCAGGTGTTGGAAGCCGGAAGCAATCACCGTCTGGACATGCGGCCAACGATTGAGCTGCATCAGCGGCTCATTGAACGATCGCGCAGCCATGCGCAGCTGTTTGCAAAGATCGACAACGACATCCGCACTGCTGCTGCCGAACGGTGCATTCGGTTCGAGGGCCAGCGTGAATTGCCACTCGCTCTCTCAGCAATCGTCCTCCGCGATGCAGACGTGCGGTTTATCCGCACTCTCAGCGAACGACTGCACCAGATTGCGGAACGCGCCATTGACTGGACGCTTGAAGCTCCGTCCCGGCTGGAACAGTTTTTCCCGAATCATCTGCGGGTTGCACCCTGGTTTGCCCGCACACCGGGTCTGCAGTCCTGGCAAGGTTACAGCCGCTATGATGCAGTCGTCACAGCTGACGGTGCCCTCAAATTCATTGAATTGAATACCTGCTGTCCCGCCGGATTCATGCACGCTCCTGATTCCTCGGAAATCACGCTCGACGCGCTCCGCCAGCTTCCGGTGTCGTTGCCCATCGACGACCTGGAAATTGCGACGCTCGAACGCGGTGTGCTCGTCGATGAAATGCTGGCGATGGAACATGCTGCCGGCCAGCCTGAGCAACTGGTTGCACTGTTGAATGACGAAAACCGCCTTTGCAACGAAGTGGACCTGATCGCGGACGCGTTTCGGCGGCGCGGACGCGACGCGGTCGTTGCCAACGCGGAGGAGCTCACGTACGACGGGTCAGTCGTCCGCCTTCAGGGTCGACCGGTATCGTTGACCTGGAACAAGATTCGAATCAGCACTGAAAACAGTCCGAATCACTGTTGGCAGTCGGGTTTTG
>JBDOMX010000871.1:0-1519 GCA_039831615.1 Planctomycetaceae bacterium | reverse complement strand
GCATGTCGCCTTTACAGATGGCATAGCTTTCGGGGTTCAGTTCCTGGCCAAAGGCACGCATCACGGCTTTGGGGTTCAGTTCGTGGACGTATTCCATGCCGCTGGAAAGAAACCCGCCGGTCCCTGCCGTGGGGTCGTAGATGGTGCGAATGATGCCCGATTCGGTCAGCGCGTCATTGTCTTCCATGAAGACCAGAGACGTGGTCAATCGCACGATGTCCCGAGGCGTGAAGTGTTCTCCAGCGGTCTCGTTGCTGGATTCCGCAAATCGGCGGATGAGTTCCTCGAAGACGAGGCCCATGTCGTGGTTTGTGATGGCGTCCGGGCTGAGGTCTGTGTTGCGGACCTTCTGGACGACTTTGTAGAGCAGGTTCGCATCTTGCAGCTGAGCGATGAATTCCGCGAACTTGAAGTGCTCGAAGATTTCGCGAGCGTCTGGGGAGAAACTGTCGACGTAGGAGAGCAAGTTTGACTTGATGTCGGCACTGCCCATTTTGGACAGGTCCATCGCCGATGTGTTGTAGAAAGACTGTTTTGCAGCCTTGAGCAGAAACTTCTCCCGGGCTTCCTCTTCGAGTTTTTTGTTTCCCTTCAGCTTCTCGACCTGCGCAAGAACCTTGGGCTTGGTTTTCTCCAGCACGCATTCCAGCCGCCTGAGAATCGTGAACGGCAGAATCACCCGCCCATACTGGGACTGCTTAAAATCACCACGCAGCAGATCGGCCAGCGACCAGATGTAGGCTGCCGTCTGAGAGAAATTAGTCGTCATGAAACGTCTTGTTCCAGAAGATTGTCACAGTAAGAGTCCGCCAGCGACCGGGAAAAGGCACCCATTCAGTCGCTTTCGCTCGTCATCGGTGACAATTATTGCTTCTGGAAGGCAGTTTGTCGCCCTACCAAGTGGGGGCGAGGGCGCCATCACCGCTGGACTTCTGATCCTCGTGCACTTCCAGAATTGCACGCATCACATCCATCGCAGCCGCCATCAGGGCCTCCGGCGTTGGATCATCGCCCGCCTCCTCGATTACAACTGCGACGATTTCCTGGATACGCAGCAACGCTGTACCCCGTTTTTGGAGACATCCCGGTGACCGGCTGGAACGTGAATCCCGTATCGCTATGAAGCCGATCAATAAGGCTCACCCCATCACTACTCAGCAACGTCGTTTTGCTGTTCAGATCGTCCAACAGGTCGTGCTCAGCCCGCCAGGTCTGATCAGCCTGCGCAGCCGAGTCGTCCAGTTGTTCGTCGAGCGTTAACGAATCCCCGTCATCACCACCACACGTGTTGCCTGGCTGGAACCCACCACCACCGTCAGTATTGCCCCGGCGGAGTCATACCGTCGCCCATACCAGGCATGCCACCACCTGGACCGGCCTGAGCACCGACGATCACGTGCCAGTCGTCCTTCAGTCTCAGCCCACCGCGCTCGTTGCCGGTGTCGTACTTCATCTCCCGGGCGAACGTGTCGAGTGCCTCACCGCCGATGTTCCGCCGGAACGTCTCGTACGTGATGTC
>JBDOMX010000791.1:0-6165 GCA_039831615.1 Planctomycetaceae bacterium | reverse complement strand
CTCCCATCATCAGCGGCCAAAGGGCCGTCCCCAGCCATTCGGCTCACAGCCCACATTATCGGAAAACATCCAGCGGCGTCACGCTCATATCATGCGAGCGTTGCTGGCTGGACGAGATTCGATCCCACGTTTGTCGGCCCACTTGTGAGCCGAAGGTCGCATTCAATCCGGCGACGTCCTGTCAGGTGTCCGATCTGGCGGCATTTCCAGGCAAAAGAAAGGGTCCATCGGAAACTCCGAAGGACCCGATTTTTTCGCCCGGCGCACTGGATTTGCCGAACACCCCGACATTTCCCAACCGCGGCGGTTTGGGCCGGCGACCAGCATCGGGTCGCGTCGGTTGCCAGCAATCGCTGTGACTATCCAATTAGCTGGCGGACGGACACTGTCCGCCGGTTTCGGCAAGTGCCGTCTTCTGCTCGGTGATCACTGGCCACTGACTCGACATTTCAGCATTCAACGCCGTGTATTCGGTCCACTCTTCCGGGAGGTTGTCTTCGTGGAAGATTGCTTCAACCGGACATTCCGGGATGCAGGCTTCACAATCGATGCATTCATCCGGATGAATCACCAGAATTGCATCGCCCTCGTAAAAGCACTCAACCGGACAAACAACAACGCAGTCGGTGTATTTGCAGTTAAAACATGGTTCTGCAACGACGTGGGTCATTATGACATCCTTTCGCTCATGACGTAATCAGATTTCAGTACGGTTGCAGTCTCCGCAGACTGCCTCGTGCGCACACGGACCGGGTCCGGTTCACCCGTTCCGGCTCAGGGACTTAAATCACCGTGAAATGCCGGTTTGTATGAGATTTACTTCGACTTTTTCCAATCGAGACGCCTCACCAAAGGCATCTGTACCAAATTGAGACACAATCTCCAGAGCCTTGCCGGCAGAAAATGACATTCCCCGGATACGAGCCACCATTTAGCAACCGGGAGATCTTTTTGGGAGCAACCGAATGAGGATCGCCCCACCTGGATGACATGACTCAAATCGTGATCGAGTGGAATCACTGGTGGCTTCGATTCGGAGTGACGGGCACAATAAAACCCGGGTTGATGCGGATATTTCGCAGAATACCTCCGACGCCAATCCCAATTGCCCGTTGTCAGGTCAGGATGACGGACGTTTTTGAGCAATCGAACTGTCATTGATTAGCTGAATCCCTCATAATTTCGTCGGATCATTCATCTCACGTGACGTTTTAGACGTAGTTCAAAGTACGGCCACCGTTCTGTGCCCATATTGGCCCTCAGGTCAAGCACGGACTGTGGTTGTCTAAGGTTTTCACGTAGCGATCGGGTCGTAAAAAAATAACCCTGAAATTTCGCCGCATGTGGTGCATGCCCTGTGGATGAAACCACGTCAACCTCCGCCTGGAATCAGTGTGGTCATCATGCCACTCTCCGAAACTGACCGAAGACTCATCAAGGACCTCCTGACGCGAAGTGAAAGCGCGTGGGATACGTTTGTTGATCGCTACGCGGGATTGGTGATTCAGGTGATTCGTCACACGTCGCACGCCCACAGTTTCAAGCTGACTCGTGACGACGAAGACGATCTGTGTGCCGACGTGTTTTCGGCGCTCGTTGATCGTCGCATGGTGACATTGCGGAGCTTTCGCGGTCGTGCGTCGTTGGCGACATGGCTCACGGTCGTGGTGCGTCGCATCGTGCTGCGTAAGCTCACCCAGCGGCGGTATGAAGAAGCCCTCGGTCACGTCAACGCGCACAGCGCTGCCGTCGAACAGGCCACAGAGTCGGCGGAAGCGAAAGTTGCAAATCGCGACGAGGTTGAGTCCCTGATGCAACGACTGACGCCAGCAGCCCGAGAAGCTGTCCGACTGTTCTATTGGGAAGGACTCTCGTACCGAGAGATTTCCCGGAAACTGGGCATCGCTGCCAATACCGTTGGCCCGCTGCTGTCCCGAATTCGGCACGGTCTCGCGTCACGTTGACAGATGAACTGCGGCCGATCGTCCGGCCGCCAATTCGGGAATTCACGTGGCCTTGCCGTTGAGGGCCATCTGTCGCGGGCTTGTGGCCAGACCGACAATCGGGGGTACGGGCTGGAATGGCACGACCGAACCTGCCAGCGTCGATAACGTTGTCCATGTTACCAGCGTTGACAACGTTGCCGATGCTGCCAGCATCAGTTCTTGACAGGCAACAGTGGCGGCCATCGTACAGCAGCCGGATGATTCATTCCAAATCCAGGCCGGACCAGGCAACCCAATGCTGTGCCGGAACTTCGGTCGTCATGAGGTTAAGATTCATGCGTGCACTCTGCGGTTTGCTATTCGAAGGGTTGGCGACGTCACGGTAATGCTCGCGACCTGCGGTCCAGCCTCCATGAGAATTCCGGCTCATCGCAGCAGGTAGTGTCGATTACGCGGTGGGGGTATCTTCGACTTCGATGGGGATGCGGACATTGAAACGTCGGGCAGGTTTGCCGCGACGTCGATGGCGTCCGGGGATTTCCGAGAGGTGATAACCGGGATAGTTGCTTCAGCGGAGGCTTTACCTTCCGCGGGACAGTACTAGAATTCTCCGCTCTGCTGACGACCCAACCAACCTGGCCGACGCCCGCCTTACACATTGAAACCACAGGATCCTGACATGTCACTCAAATGGATGTTCCTCACCACATGCAGCCTTCTCACAATCGTTGGTTGCGGTGCTTCCAGCGAATACGAGAGCTACGAGAATGCTCCCATGAGCGAAAACACCGACACCGGTCATGAGCATCACCACGAGGGAGCACATGGCGGACAGGTGATTGAATTCGATCCCGCTCATGCGCATCACGCGGAACTGGTCTTCAACGAAGATTCCCGCGACATCACGCTGTATTTTTACGGCGCGCAAATTGGTGAAGCGCACCCTGCGGAAAACCTGGTGTTTGAGTTGGAAGAAGGCGATGATGAACTGCATCTTGATGTCGCCGCGTCTCCGCTTGAAGGTGAGGACGAAGAAATGGCTTCAAGCTTCGTCATTGCCGGCTCGGAAGTTCCGGAGAACATCAAATCGGCCGCAGCGTTGCACGGCCACTTCCATGTGACCCTGGATGGCCAGGACTTTAGAGGCAGTTTCGGTGAGCATGAGGGGCATGATCACGACGGTGATGAAGAACATGGGGAACACGAAGGTCACGACGACGACGACGGGCACGGCGAAGACTCAGAGGAAGAAGAGGCTGCTGCGGGCGACGCGGAATGACGTCATAATCTGCTGCCCATGAGTGACCCGGTTACTCACACTTGAACCTCAGAATGATCAGGGCTGCACTGCCGAACCGAATTCGGTTTTTGGAAAACGCGGTCAGTCCGCCCTGGCCATGCTGTCAGTTCCTGTCAAACAGGGAGCAATCAGTTTTGTCGGCCGGCCACGAACCAACGGGCAAAAATCGACGTGGCTGGCGGCGATTCGTACCGGCCTGTGCTGTGCTGGCGGCAGTTGTCCTTGGCGCAACGGTGTTGCTCACATCGACTGAAACTTCGGCTGCCGCTCCACCGGTGATCCGAGTCACCAAGGTCGCCGAGTTCCCGCATGACCGGCAGGCATTCAGTCAGGGCCTCGCGGTTTACAACGACCAGCTGTTGGAAGGCACAGGGCGTTATCAGCAGTCGACCCTGCGCCGCGTGGACATTGTCAGTGGAGATGTCACGAAACGCGTGCGTCTCGACAACAACGTCTTTGGAGAAGGCGTGACGGTCTGGCAGGACCGCATCATCCAGCTCACCTGGGAGAACGGATACCTGATCATCTACGACGCCGACACCATGGTTCGCAAGGGAATCGTCCACTACCGTCAGATCGACACGTCACTCAAACAGGGCTGGGGCATCACACACGACGGCGTGCATCTCATCGTCAGCGACGGAACTCCTGTGCTGCGATTCATTGATCCGAGCACGTGGAAGATCGTGCGAACCATCAGGGTGCGTTCCGGAGACCGGTTCATTCGAAACCTGAATGAACTGGAATATGTCAACGGCGAGATCCTTGCCAACATCTGGTACTCCTCCCGCATTGCCCGAATTGAACCCAAATCGGGACGTCTGACAGGATGGCTGGAACTCGGGCACCTGTTCCCGGGTTCGGTACGCGGCAATCAGGAGGCCGTCCTCAACGGCATTGCCTGGGACGCCGGCAAACAGCGTCTGTTTGTGACCGGAAAACTGTGGCCATCTGTGTTCGAAATCACCTTTGACGGTTTGGCTCGGGATCGCCGCTGACGCGTCCGCCGGGCGATCCCATTTCGATTCCGATGCAGGGTCCGATCCGGAACGGCGAAGGCGCACCGAGCGTTCCCGTCATGGGGACGACCGCAGCGATCCCAGAACCGGCTGTCTGGTCGGGGCGGTGAAAGCCGGGGCAACGTCAGCCTCAGCAACGCGACTGCCTTGACACATCAACAGAATGTACGCCGCAGGAGCAAAGTA
Organism: Planctomycetaceae bacterium; assembly: GCA_039831615.1. Taxonomy (GTDB): domain Bacteria; phylum Planctomycetota; class Planctomycetia; order Planctomycetales; family Planctomycetaceae; genus S139-18. Next base: position 1,714 of record JBDOMX010000791.1, on the reverse strand, counting down.
GAGCGCCAGGATTGTCGCGCCGCCGACTCCTCCTGCGATCGCAATCGCCAGGGGCGGCCAGAACCCGCCGCCGCCAATCAACAGTGGAATAAATCCGGCGATGGTGGTGAGTGTCGTGGCCACGACGTGCCGTGTCGCTCGCATGACAACATTCAACACTGCCGTTGAGTCGCCGTGACGGGCCTGCTTGTCTGCTCGAATTGCTGCCAGAACCACAATGGAGTCATTAATTGCCACGCCGATCAGTCCCATAGCTCCAATGATTGCCATGAATCCGAATGGATAGCCAAAGCACCACAGTGCACCCAGTCCTGGACCAGCGGACAGGACTGCAATGACACCAATCACGCCGGCCATGCGGAATGAACCGAAGCTCAGCACGAGCGTTGCCACCATCAACACCATTAACACTCCGACGCTGGCCATCAGGTTCCCCACCGCGTTGTCCCTCTGCTGCGACTCACCGCCGAAACGCATGGCATAGCCCGGCGGAAGCTGGAAACCGGATTGTTCCAGGCGGCGGTTAAAGTCAGCCTGAGCAACTGCGGGAAGGACACCAGCATTCAGGTAAGCTTTGACCTCATTCATGCGGCGGCCGTTGATTCTTGTGATCGCGGCCGTGGCAGGAATCATGGTGATGTCAGAAAAAGCAGATAACGAAATCCCGGCAAACATCCGGTCGCTGTGCGCCGCGAGCAGGTCGGTGGACGCGATCGCAGACAGATCTGCGCGGGCTTTACTGTTGACGCGAACTCGAACGGGGAGTTCTTCCGTTTCTTCCAGAATTGAGCCTCCGGTCGCTCCTTCAAGGCTGCTGTTGAGCTGGGCGGAAATACTTCCGAAGGAAAGACCTGCCAGGCGCGCTTCTTCTTCAGGAATCCGCACGGAGACCTTGGCCACTGCTTCACTCATATCCGAACGCGTGTGAATGACGTCTGGTACCTCGCTCATGACCAGCCGCACCTGTTCTCCCAGACGTCGCAAAATCGACATGTCAGGCCCAAACAGGCGCACTTCGACCGGGGCATCAAACGGCGGGCCCTGTTCCAGTTGCCGCACGAGAACACGAGCTTCCGGATAGTCAGCATCCATTTCTTGTTGAAGACGGCGAATCAACTCAGGTGAACTGTTGTCCGTGCTGAGCTGAACGATGGCCTGTGCGTAGTTTGCATTGTTTTTCCGTCGTGGAACGACGTTGTAGTAGAAGGTTGGCGCGCTTTCCCCGGCGAACCAGCTGACGGCCGATACTTCATCATTTTCCAGCAGCTGTGTGCGCATCCGACCGACGGCCTCCTGCGTTCGTGCGATTGACGTCTGCGACGGGAAGTCGACTTCAATATGGAGCTGATTTCGATCTGCGGGTGGGAAGAACTGTTCGGGCAATTGCGAAAACCCAACGAACCCGGCGACGGGCAGAAACAGTCCGATGACCAGCCCCAGCGCCGGGCGTGCGTAGACAAACTCAAGTGTGCGCCGATAACCGTGAGTGAGCTGCGGAATGCTCAGTCCATTCCGCCACCAGAATGCATCATCATCCTCAGAGCCAGAGCGAATCCCAAGGGCGGTCAGTGCCGGGACGATCGTCAGCGCGAGGAACAGTGAACTGAAGATCGCCAATATTACGCTCAGCGCGATCGAACCCACGAACTCACCGGCGGGGCCCGGCATCAGAGCGATTGGAGCAAATGCCAGGGCAGTCGTGAGAGTAGATCCC